>NZ_JBSFBZ010000075.1:0-29073 GCF_053593195.1 Saccharopolyspora sp. NPDC002376 | reverse complement strand
GCGGCGAACAGGCTGGTGGTGCCGTTGCGGATGTAGTCGTGGGTGGCCCGCTCCGGTGTCGTGGGCATCATCGGCAGGACCGGGGCCGTGCGGTCTCATCGACAACCAGAATCACGTCCGTGGCGCCCAGTTGCTGTCCGACGTGGCTCAACACGGGCGAATCGGCCAGCCACCCTGGCCATCACGGACTCGAACATCACCTGCCACGCGGCAGGGTCTACGCTAGCGGCAGCGGCCACCGCCTGATCCTTGGTTGTCCTCACAAACACCATGATCAACGGTGGCCGCACCCGTCTCCGCAGCCCCCAGCAAGATCTCGAAGTACTACTGGAGTACTAGCACGGCCAGGTTAGCCGCGGGATCACCTGACAGTCCAAAGTGTTCATCCCAGGAAATTCGCCGAGAAGACCGAATTCTTCCTTCCCGGAAGGGAAGGTTGACGCTGCGGGGCGCAGCAGGACGATAGCCGCTTCGGCGTACGCGACTGCCGGGGCAGCTCCACGTGCGTTCTCTGCTGCCACGTGCAGATCAAACGGCGTCCCGACGGATCAGCCGGATCCGGTACCCACCGGGCCTGCAGCTCGGTTCGTGGAGCAGTAGAGATTTCATGCATGACCATGTCGCCTACTTCCTCGAGACAACGGGGTGGCACAAGGCCAGACTCGGACATCGCGCGACAAGCGCCGCGCTACAGGATTTCGCGAATCGAACCGGTCAATGCACGGTAATTCGCGCAGCGTCGGTGAGCGCAATGTCGCCCAGCACGGGCCTGCTGTCGTCTGGCATGTGCCACTCACCTCGCTTCCGCTTAGACCCGAAAACCACGGGTGGTCCGTTTCTGTTCATCTACAGTTAACCTGATGTTGACGAAATAGTCAAAACAGCGCTACTTGACAAGCAATGCGCCCCGGGGTCGCTGGGGGGGGTGTCGCTGCCGCCTCGAACTTGTCTATTTAGGACACTGCTACCACCAGGGCACCCGCGGAAAATCGTTTCGGGCAACGGCTCATCGGCCGAACGCTGGAGCACTCCCCGCCCAGGAGCTCAGAACCGATTCGTCGGCCTCGTGTTCACGCCTGCATCGCTACTGCGGCGGTCGGAGTGCCGGAGCTGCGGCGAGGATTGCGGGGAGCAGTCCAGGGAAGCGGTTTTCCAGGTCGTTGCTGCGCAGTTCGCTGTAGCGGCTGGCGCCTTGTTCATGCTGGGCGATGATCCCGCTTTCCCGGAGCACGCGGAAGTGGTGCGTGGAGGTCCACAACGAACACCGACCACACCAAAGCATCGCGAACACCCGCCCGCTCCGCCCCTTGCCCGCACCAGCCGCCGATCCGGAGCAGCTCGGAGACCCTCAACACACATCGACACGACCGACTCGGTGGCATCATCCACGAATACCACCGCGCAGCATGACCAGGGCGGATGGGATTTTCAACAAGGACACCGTCACCCCCTGGGGGCGACCTGCTCAACGGCGTCGTGGGCCGACTGATCGGCGGACGCGGGCACCACCAGCAGGACCAGCGCGCCGAGGACAACGGCGGCCCCGAGTGCAGCCCACCGACGCGGGATTTCCGCAGACACCATCGCCGACCACCTCTCCCGAAGATCGAACCCGCGGCAGCCTTGCGCCTGGACGGGAGCCTGGAGAGCATCCGGCGATGGGCGCGGTGATCCGCCAAAGAATTCCCCGTTCGGGTGGACGGCAGCTGGTCTTCGCGGGACGGATCGAAGTGCGCGTTCTCACCCGGATGCTCGCGGTCGCCGTCGGTCGATCTTGCCGGGGCGTGAAGCCGTCGTGGCGTGAAACGATCATCCTGTTCGGACCCGGCGACTTGTTTTCGCTGGTTTTTCGCGGGTGTCGCGGTGTGCTGGCCGCTCGCGCCGTCGGCGCTGGTGCCATAACGGAAGATTGAGGGCAACGTACCGGGCGAGAGTCACCTATTGCACACGATTGGTTACTGAAGAGTCCACTTTGGATCGTGGTTGTGATCATCGCGTTATATGGGTATGGTGTTTCGACGTGACCGGCCAGTCGGGGCAACATGGGTCGCTCCTTGACAGTGCCGCCTACACGCTTTAGGGAACAATGGGTCAGATAGGCTCGACGACGGAATTCGGTTTCGGTTGGCTGACACCCGTCTTGTCGTATGTGATGGCTTGCGTAGGTGCCGCGCTCGGCCTGCGTTGCATGGTGCGCGCGCTCGCGGCGACCGGCCGCGCGAAGCGCAACTGGTTGATCAACGGTGCAGTCGCGATCGGTACCGGCATCTGGACGATGCACTTCATCGCAATGCTCGGCTTCCACGTCACGGGTAGTGACGTGCGCTACGACGTTCCACTGACCGTGCTGAGCCTGGTGGTCGCCATCGTGGTGGTCGGCATCGGCGTCTTCGCGGTCGGCTACAGCCGCTCCAAGGCGCTGGCGGTGCTGGTCGGCGGCCTGATCGCCGGCCTCGGGGTGGCTGCCATGCATTACGTCGGGATGGCTGCGATGCGGCTTTCCGGCATGGTCAGCTACGAACCTGCGATCGTCGCGTTGTCGGTGGCCATCGCCGTGGTCGCGGCGACCGCCGCGCTGTGGGCGACGCTGAACATCCGCGGCCCGATGGCCGCGTTCGGCGCCTCGCTGGTGATGGGCGTGGCGGTCAGCGCGATGCACTACACGGGCATGGCGGCCGTGAACGTCCACCTGCACGAGGCGGAGTCCCTCGTGGTCGGTGCGTCTCCTATGCAGTTCATCTTCCCGCTCACCGTCCTGCTGGGGTCGTACTTGTTCTTGACGTCGGCGTTCGTCGCGATTTCGCCGAGCGTGCCGACGAAATCAGATGCGGCGGATTTCGAGGGAGCGCCGGAGGATCTCGCGGAACCGGTTGCCAAGTGAATTCGATCGATCGCTTTTCGTGATGATCGCGTGAATTGATCGGCCGCCCAAAAAGCTTGTTCTAGATAATCCGGGATGGATGGTTCATGCCCGAAACCAGCAGTTCTTTCAACATTAGACTGCCACGGCTGCCACAGCCGAAAACGGTGCGCGCGAAGGCCGTGGCACTGCTCGCGGTGCCGGTGATCTCGCTCATGGCGCTGTGGTCGATGGCCACGGTTTCGGTGGTGCAGAACGCCTGGACGCTGCACCAGGTCGAGCAGCTCAACGAGAAGCTGGCCGGTCCGGTCCGGAGCCTGCTCGACAGCCTGCAGGACGAGCGGGCCACGGCCGTGCAGTACCTGGTCGCGCCGCAAGCCGTGGGAGAGCAGGCGATCTCCGCGCAGCGCGCGCACACGGCCGAGGCCACGACCGGGCTGCTCGACGGCGTGACCGTGGCCAGGGCCGACATCGCGAATCTTACTCCCGACGTGAACCGGCGCATCAAAGTTCTCGTCCAGGACCTCGACCGTCTCCGGGACGAGCACTCCCGCCTCGTGGCAGGTCAAACGGACTGGAACAGCGCCTACCACGCGTACTCCGCCGCGATTGAGGACGCCTTCGCGGTGGGCGAGGTGCTGGCGAAGGTGCAGGAAGGACAGGCCGCCGCCACCGCGCGGGTCGTCCTGCAGCACGATCGGCTGGCCGAGATGATCGCGCGCCAGGACGCGGTCGTGACCTCGGCGCTCCTTGCCGGGCGGGTGACACCGGAGCAGCAGCAGGCGTTCGCCAGCGCCGTCGGCGGCCAGCACGTGCTGACCGACAGCCTGCTGCCCGACCTTCCGGCCGCCGACCAGGCCGCCTACCAGCTTCTCATCGGCGGCGATGCATTCCGGGTCCTCGGCATGATGCAGAACGAAATGCTCGACGCCGCCACCGGTTCGTTCTCCATCGACCAATGGCGCGGTGCGGTGCGAGTCCTGGAGCAGGCGGTGGACGCCAGCCAGGCCAATGCTCGCGCTGCGGGCGCTGCGCAGGCGAAAGCCGCCAGCCAGTCAGTGACGACCGAGGCGGCGCTGACGGTGATCCTCGGCCTGCTCGCCGTGCTGCTCGCGTTGGCGGTCTCTGTCCGGATCGGGCGCGGCATGGTGATCGAGCTGGTCGGTCTGCGCGATTCGGCGCTGGAACTGGCGAATCAACGGCTACCGCAGGCGATGCGGCGAATCCGAACCGGGGAGAAGATCGACATCGCGTCCGACGCCCCGGTGGTCGCGCCCGGCGAGGGCGAGATCGGCCAGGTCGGCGATGCGCTCAGCGCCGTGCAACGCGCGGCGCTGCAGGCCGCCGCCGAGCGCGCCGAACTGCTCACGGGCGTCTCCGGAGTGTTCGTCAACTTGGCCCGGCGCAGCCAGTCCCTGGTGCACCGCCAGCTGGGCATCCTGGACGCCATGGAGCGCCGGACCGAGGATCCCGCCGCGCTCGAAGACCTGTTCCGGGTCGATCACCTGTCGACCCGGATGCGCCGCCACGCCGAGGGGCTGATCATCATGTCAGGTGCCGCTCCCGGCCGCGCCTGGCGCCAGCCGGTGCCGCTGATGGACCTGGTCCGCGCGGCCGTCTCCGAAGTCGAGGACTACGGGCGCGTCGAGATCCGCCGGATGCCCGGGCTGTCCGTGCTCGGCTCGTCGGTTTCCGACATCAGGCACCTGTTCGCCGAACTCGTGGAGAACGCCACGTCGTTCTCGCCGCCCGACAGCACCGTGCTGGTGTACGGCGAGCCGGTCGGCACCGGGTTCGTCGTGGAGATCGAGGACCGCGGCCTGGGTATGAGCCAGGAGCGGCTGGACGACGCCAACCACCTGATCACCGAAGCGCACCGGCTGGAGCTGTTCGAGAGCGACCGGCTCGGCCTGTACCTGGTGAGCCGCCTTGCGAACCGGCAGGGCTGCACCGTCTCGCTGCGCCGCTCTCCCTACGGTGGCACCACGGCCGTGGTGCTAATCCCAGCGTCGATCCTAGTCTCGGAACCGGCAGCGGAACCACGTGAACGGCCGTCCGAATCGTTCGCCGTGCCAGAGGAACAGCCCGTTGCGCCGCCGACGAAGGCGGTGGCGACGCGCCTGCCAGTCCGGGTCCCGGCGAAGGTCGAGCCTCCTCCGCCGCCGCGTCAGCCGGTTTGGCGGGAACCGGCGGCGATCGGGGCGGCCCCGGCCGGGGAACCCGCGGTCGAAGTCGAGCAGGGCCCGGAAGTCCTGCCCCGCCGGACGCGGCAGGCGAGCCTTGCCCCCGGTCTGCAAGCGACCGATTTCCGCCGCAGCCAAACCGAGTCCGCGTCGACGGCCCCGCTGTCACCGGATCAGGCCCGAAGCATGATGTCCGCGCTCCAGCAGGGCTTCTCGCGCGGGCGCGGCGCACCGCCCGACGACGCCACCGACGCCACCGACGCCTGAGAGCCTGTCCTTGAACTTGTTTTGCGTGTCGGTGCGGGTTGCGAGGGCGAGCTAAGCGGCTTCGCCGCTTCAAGACAAAGACCAAAAGCAGGTTCGAAGGCAGGCGCCGGGAACTGCCTTCCACCGCAAGACAAGGAGCAAACCGATGTTTGGGACTGCCGAACACTCCGGGGAGTTGAACTGGCTCTTGGACGAGCTGGTCCACAACGTCCCGCGAGTAAGGCTCGCGCTGCTGCTGTCCAACGACGGGCTGGTCATGGCGGTTTCCTCGGGGGTCAGCAGCGAGGACGGCGAACACATCGCCGCGGTCGCGTCGGCGCTGCACAGTCTCGCCAAGGGCACCGGTCGGCACTTCGACGCCGGTTCCGTCCGGCAGACCATGATCGAACTGGACGGCGGTTACCTGTTCGTCGTGGCCGCCGGGGGCGGCACCTGCCTCACGGTGTTCGCCGAGGCAGGCGCCGACATCGGCCTCGTTGCCTACGAGATGGCACGTCTGATCAACCAGGTCGGCGACCATATGTACGCCGCGGAGCGCTTGCGAGGAGAAGTCGGCGGTACACCATGATGCACCAGGCGCCGCACGGAGGAGGCCGGCAGATCTTCACCGTGAAAGAAGGCGGGCGGCCGTGAGCAGTTCCGGTCAGAACTTCTATGACGATGCCGGCCCCATGGTGCGGCTGTACGCCATGACGAGGGGACGTGCCCAGCCGAGCCGCGGCAGCATGGACATCATCACACTGGTCATCGGCACCACCGCGCCCGAGCAGGACCTGACGCTCACCCCCGAACAAGCCAGGATCCTAGGCCTCTGCCGCCACCGGCGGTTGTCGGTGGCGGAGGTCGCCGCCCTCTCGGACCTGCCGTTGAGCGTCGTCCGCGTGCTGCTCGCGGATCTCCTCGACGGTGGGCACATCCGCGTCGAAAACCCCACGTCACCGCGCGAACTGCCCGGTGAAGACCTCCTGCAGGAAGTGATCAATGGCCTCCGCGCGCTCTGACGACCGGACCGGTGTTCCCCGCACCGCGCTGAAGATCCTGATCGCCGGCGGGTTCGGCGTCGGCAAGACGACGATGGTCGGTGCGGTCAGCGAAATCCGGCCGCTGCGCACCGAGGAGCAACTCACCGAGGCCGGGCGTGGTGTGGACTCCACCAGCGGCGTGGAGGAGAAGACCACCACAACCGTGGCGATGGACTTCGGCCGCATCACCCTGCAGGACAAGTTCGCGCTGTACCTGTTCGGCACACCCGGACAGGACCGCTTCTGGTTCTTCTGGGACGACATCGCCCAGGGTGCGCTCGGCGCGGTCGTACTCGCCGACACCCGCCGCCTGCGGGACTGCTTCGCGGCGGTGGACTACTTCGAGAACCGCGAGATCCCGTTCATCGTGGCGGTCAACCACTTCGTCGGCTCGCGGAAGTTCGAGGTGGCAGAGGTCGCCGCAGCGCTCGACCTCGACCCCGGTATCCCGGTCGTCCTGTGCGACGCCCGCGACCGAGAGTCGGCCAAGGAAGTCCTGATCGCCATGGTGGAGCACGCCGGGCGAATCTACGCCAAACGCCGCTGGCCGATAGCCACGCCTTGACCACTGTGGACTGTTGAAAGTGGATGCAGGAACCGCGCGCACCTCGGGCGGTGTCAGTTCTTCAGGACGTCGGCCACGGGCAGGTCGTCGCTGTTGAACCGGGTGAGCAGCACCGAATCGACGCCCGCCAGCTCCAGGACCGCGATGGTTGCGGATGGTTGCGGGGAGCCGGCCCGGTCGGAGCCGTCGGCGATCTTGAGCGCCATCGCGTTGCCGTCGGGCAGCGCTGCCGATCTGCACCGACTCGACGCCGTCCTTGGCGATCAGGCCGGGCAACGCCGCCATCAGCTTGGTGGTATCCCGGCGAGAGCCGCGGCGACTTCGTCTCCCGGCACCACCAACAGCTGTGCGCAACTAATCCCGTCGGCGGCCACCGCATCCGAGTACTCGGGGCCACCATCCGCGTGGCAAGCCGAGACGGGATCCGCTGCTGATCGCGCAGTCCTCCTCGACTTCATGTTGCGCTGTGCTGTCGCCGGGTTTACCGCGAACGCGTGCGAACCGGTTCAGCCGATGAAGTTCGCATTTCCCGCTGGCGCGCGGTAAACCGCCGCCTCCCGATCGGCAACCAAACAGCCGACCGCACCAACCGGTGAACCACGTCGCGCTGGAGGATGTGCATGGACAATCCACAAGAGGCGCAGGACACGATCGGCGGCTTCCGAAGGCCGTCCAGGGCCCGCAGGTGGCGGCTCGGAGCCGTTGTCACCGCGCTCGCGCTGGCGGTCGTCGGAAGCAGCGCCTGGGCGGGGGCCGATCACCAGACAGGGCACCGGCCGCTCAACCCGCCCGACGCACCGCAAGCGATCGGCCCGTACTCGCAAGGCATTTCGACCGGTCAGATGGTGTTCGTGTCCGGGCAGTTGCCGATCGATCCGTCCACCGGACAACTGCTTGCCGATGCGCCCACCGAGGAGCAGACCCGGCAGGTGCTGCGCAACGTGCAGGCGGTGCTCGCGGCCGATCGCCTCGAGATGGCGCAGGTCGTCAGCACCACCGTCTACTTGTCCGACCTCAACGACTTCGAGCGGTTCAACGCTGCCTACGCCGAGTTCTTCACCGAAGGCGCACCGCCGGCACGGGCCACCGTGCAGGTCGTCCGGGTGCCGAAGGACGCCAAGGTCGAGATCTCCGCGATCGCAGTCCGATAGCTCCAGCAGAACCCGAAAGGATCTGGCAGTGCCGAAACTTTCGAGCAGAACGAACGACTTGTCCCGCAGAGGTTTTCTGCGCTTCGCCGGGGCCGGCGCCGCCGTCGCCGGGCTGAGCACCACCGCGTTGTCCTCCGTGGCCGGAGCCGCCGAGCGGACACCGCTGGCGGCGAACGTGCCCCCCGGATCCGGCGACGCCTACTGGCGTGAGGTCGAGCGGCTTTTCATGCTCGACAAGAACGTGCTGTTCATGAACGTCGGCACCGTTGGTTCGCCGCCGCGCGAGGTGGTCGACACCCTGGACCGCGTGCACCGCGAAGTCGCCGTCGGCGCGAAGTCGGCCTACAGCGACTTCGCCGACGTCCGCGCGCTGGCCGCCAAGGGATACGGATGCGACCCCGATGAACTGGTGATCTCGCACAACACCAGCGATGGCATGTCGAAGATCATGGCGGGTCTCAACCTGCGTGCCGGCGATGAAATCCTCACCACCAACCACGAACACCCCGGTGGCAACGTTCCCATGGCGCTGGCCAGGGACCGGTACGGTGTGGTGATCAAGCGGGTGGAACTGCCAGTCGGCAACGACCAGCGCGCCGAGGACTACGTCGCGGCGTTCGAGCGGGCGATCAGCAGCCGCACGAAGGTGATGCTGTTCTCCGCTCCCACCTACAAGACCGGCACGATGTTGCCGATCCAACTGCTGGCCAAGGTGGCGCAGGCACACGGTGTGACCACCGTGGTCGACGGTGCCCACATTCCAGGCATGATGGCCTACAACTTCCACGAGCTCGGCGTGGATTTCCTGGCCGGTTCGGCCGCGAAGTGGCAATGCGGACCCGGCGGCACCGGGGTGCTCTACATCCGCAACAAGGTGTTGCCGCAGCACAACCCGAACCCGCTGCCCGAGTTCTGGCCGGTGGTGTCCAGCAGCTACCCGGAGGAGGGCGATTTGCCCCCGCGTTCCAGCGGGAGCAAGGAGAGCTACGACATCGCGAAGTACCTCCAGTCGGTCGGCAACGGGAGCATCGCGATCATGGAGGGCGTGCGCAACGTCTGCGAGGTGTGGGACCGCATCGGCAGGCAGCGCATTCAGGACCAGGTGCTCGGCCTTTCCGCCTACCTCAAGGAACTGGTCGCCGAGCGGTGGGGCGTGCCTTCGTTGTACTCGCCGAAGGACGACCCGCGGCTGGTGTGCGCGCTGTCCTCGTTCAACCCGTTCCGCAACCCGGCCGACGTGCTGGACAAGGCCAAGTCCGACCAGTTCGTAGCGCGGATGAAGGACGAGTACGGCATCGTCATCCGCAACGTCGATTTCCCGGTGATCGGTTCTGCCCGGAAGCACGCACCGGTGCGCATCTCCACCCACCTGTTCCACCAACGTGACGACGTCGAGCGCGTCGTCGACGCGATGTGGGATCTGGCGGGCAAGATGGCCTGATCCGGACTGCTCACTGCTGGCCACCTCTGCTGCGGCGCTCGGTAGCGGAGGTGGCCTCGTGGTGCGCGGTTCAAGGCTGGATGACGATCTCCACCTGGTCTACGCCGGGTGCGTGCGGAGGCGGCGGCGCGGACAGCGAGTTCAGCGCCCACAGGCCGACGACATCGGCCACGGCGACGATGAGCAGTGCCAGCACGAGCATGATGAGCCTGCGCCTGCGCTCCCGACGCTGCCATTCCGACCGGGCCTTGGCGTAGGCGTCGGGTGAGGCCACCACCGACGTCGCGAGCACGTCGAGCGTCTCGCGCAGCTGTTCCTCCGGGTCGCGCACGGTCACGAGTGTGCCCCCATCACCCGCGACAGCGCTTGCATTCCGCGCGAGGTGTGCGACTTGACCGCACCCTTGCTGATGCCCATGGCTTCGGCGATCTCGGATTCCTTCAGATCCAGCCAATATCGCAACACCAACGCCTCGCGCTGCCGCGCCGGAAGGGATTTCAGGGCATCCACCACCCGCCGCTGGTCCTCGTGCAGCAGCGCGGTGGCTTCCGCCGACTCGATGTTGGGTTCCTGGACGTCGACGTGCTTGCGCAACACCTTGAGGTGGCGGATGCGCATCCGCACCAGATTCACCACCACGGAGCGGAGGTAGCCCGGGCCCGCTTCGGGATCGCGCAGGCGGTACCAACTGCGGTGCAGCTGGCAGTACGCCTCGGCCACGATGTCCTCGGCGTCCTGCTCCGCGCCGAGCAGGACGGCCAGCCGCAGCAGCTGCGTGTGATGACCGTCGAACAGCCGCACCATCGCCGATTCGCGCTCCACGTCGCGGATGTCCATGCTCGGCTCGGCGGGCGGCACGTCGTTCGACGACCGCCGGTCCGCCGCGGAGTCCGTGCGATCAGGAAACCCCGGAGTCACGGCGTCGCACCCCCTCCCGGAGCACCCGCGGTGGATGGATCGGATGGATCACACCCGAGGGCGCGCGCGGCACCCGCAGTCCGCGCAGCAGCACCTGCGCCGCCGCGCTCACCACGACGTTCACCGCCAGAGCGACGATTCCGGTGTAGATGTGCGAGCTGAACTGTCCGAAGTGGACGATGACCAGCGGGGTGAAGCCACCCGCGTTGACCAGCACGGTGCCCGCGACCATGCCCGCCAGCCAGCCGGCCAGCAGCGCGAACGGGTGCGGGGTGTGCCGCAGCAACCCCAGCACGATCATCGGCAGGGTCTGCAGCACCCAGACCGCGCCGAGCAGGTGCAGGTTTATCGCGGCCTGGTCGCGCAAGCCGAGCGCGAACGCCAGCGCACCGATCTTGACCACCAGCGAGGTCAGCCGCGCCATCCGCGCCTCCTGGGCGTCGGTGGCGGTCGGGTTGACGAACTCGACGTAGACGTTGCGGGCGAACAGTGTTGCCGCGCCCATGGACATCACTGCGGCCGGCACCAACGCCGCCACCACCAGCACCCCGAACAGGAGTCCGGCCAGCCAACTCGGCGCGAGCGCGCCCATCAACATCGGAACCGCCAACTCGCTCTGGCCGCGTGGCAGCACCACGCCCGCGGCCAGCGCGGCCACCCCCAACAGCGCGAACACGGCCAACATGCCGGCCCAGCCGAGCAGTCCGCCCGCCGTGCGGCGCAGCACGTCCGGTCCGCGCGCGGAGAAGGCGACCATCAACACGTGCGGGAAGGCGAACAGCGCGAGCGCGGAACCCAGCGCCAACGACACATAGGCCGGCCACAACGCAGGCGGCAACGTCAACACCTGCGCCCCGCCGGCACGTTCGAGAATCTCGGGCGGGGTGCCCAACTTCGCCACGGCCAGTGCCGCCACCACCACCGTGCAGGCCACCACGAGCACGGCCTTGAGCACTGCCGCGACCACCGGTGCGCGCAGCCCGTAGCGGTAGGTCGACAACGCCAGGATCGCGAACACCACGGTCAGCACCAAATCCCCGGCCATGCCACCGGAGTACAGCCCGAGCACTGTGAGCACCGCCCGGATGCCGATCAACTGCAGCGCGACGTAGGGCATCGTGGCGAAGATCCCGGTCAACGCCACGGCCAGCGCCAGCAGCGGCGAGCCGTAGCGGCCCCGGACGAAGTCGGCGACGGTGACGTAGCCGTGGGCCCTCGCCACCGAGACGAGCCTCGGGAGGAGCACGAAGCCGATAGCGCAGCTGATGACCGTGTACGGCACTGCGTAGAAGCCGATCGCCCCCGAGCTGAACACCGTTCCGGGCACCGCGGTGAAGGTGTAGGCGGTGTAGATCGTGCCGCCGAGCAGGCACCACATCAGCACTCCACCGTGCCGGCGACCGGCCAGCGCCCAACCACCGAGGTCGTCGGGGACTCGGCCGCGCGCCGATCGTCTGGCAGCAACGAGAGTTCCCACCGAACCGGCGAGCACGACCACCGCGCAGGCGACCGTCGCGACGACGTTGTCCATGGATTCTCCGCACTCGGACTTGGTCGACCACCGGTGCGGTTCGCCGCCGGTGGCGAATTCCGTTTCGGTTGCCGGTAAACCATCCGGTCTGCACCGACAACTGTTGGGTGAGGACGAAAAACGCGGGAGGTGTACGAACGCTGCGGTAGTGAACCCCAGCGAACAGCGAAAAACCAGGGCCGTTCCCACATCGCAGGACGTACGAGTTGATCGACGCCCCGCGGTCGCGGTGTGCCTCAGAACGCACGTCAAGCACTCCGACGGAGGAGCACGCATGAAAGCAACTGCGGCATGACCGCGGCCGACACCCCGCCGGTCGAGGCGGACGACAAGCCGCACTGGACCCCCGTGCGGATCGCGATCTGGATCGCGATCGCGCTGATCGGTGCCGTGGCGTGGTCGATCTTGGCGGTCTCCCGCGACGAACCGGTGAACGCGGTGTGGTTCGTCTTCGCCGCACTCGCCTCTTACGCCATCGCATACCGGTTCTACGCCCGGTTCATCGTCACGAAGGTGTTGCGAGCCGACGACAAGCGCGCCACCCCCGCTGAGCGCCTGGAGAACGGCCTCGACTTCCACCGCACCGACCGCCGGGTGCTCTACGGGCACCACTTCGCCGCGATCGCCGGTGCAGGTCCGCTCGTCGGCCCGGTACTGGCGGCGCAGATGGGCTACTTGCCCGGCACGATCTGGATCATCGTCGGCGTCATCTTCGCCGGCGCGGTGCAGGACCTGCTGGTGCTGTTCTTCTCGATGCGTCGCAACGGCCGTTCCCTGGGCCAGATGGCGCGCGACGAGATCGGGCCGATCGGCGGTGTGGCCGCCCTGATCGCCGTACTCGCGATCATGATCATCCTGCTGGCGGTGCTGGCGCTGGTGGTGGTCAACGCGCTGGCCAAGTCGCCGTGGGGCGTGTTCTCCATCGCGATGACCATCCCGATCGCCCTGTTCATGGGGTTCTACCTGCGCTATCTGCGGCCGGGCCGGATCATCGAGATCAGCGTCATCGGTTGCGCGCTGCTGGTGCTGGCCATCGTCGCGGGCGGCTGGGTGGCCGCCTCTCCGCTGGCCGGCGCGTTCACGCTCAGCGAGGTCGCGCTGGTCTGGTGCCTGATCATTTACGGTTTCCTCGCCTCCGTGCTGCCCGTGTGGATGCTCCTCGCCCCGCGCGACTACCTGTCGACCTTCATGAAGGTCGGCACGATCGCGCTGCTGGCGGTCGGCATCCTGATCACGCTGCCGAGCACGGTGATGCCCGCCTTCACCGAGTTCGCGTTCAACGGCAAGGGTCCGGCTTTCTCCGGTTCGCTGTTCCCGTTCGTGTTCATCACGATCGCCTGCGGTGCGCTCTCCGGTTTCCACGCGCTGATCGCCTCGGGCACCACGCCGAAGCTGGTTACGAAGGAGCGGCAGGTCCGGCTGATCGGCTACGGCGCCATGCTCACCGAGTCGTTCGTGGCGATCATGGCCCTGGTCGCGGCGAGCGTGATCGACCAAGGGCTGTACTTCGCGATGAACTCCGCGGCCACGTCGACCGGTGGCACCGCGCAAGGCGCAGCCGTCTTCGTCAACGGACTGGGTCTGCCCGGGGTGTCCATCACGCCCGAGACGCTGGGCCAGGCCGCCGCGGCCGTCGAGGAGAAGACCTTGGTGTCGCGCACCGGCGGTGCGCCGACGCTGGCGGTGGGCATCTCGGAGATCCTCGGCGCAGTGTTCGGCGGTGCCGCGCTGAAGGCGTTCTGGTACCACTTCGCGATCATGTTCGAGGCATTGTTCATCCTGACCACTGTGGACGCCGGTACCCGCGTCGGTCGGTTCATGCTGCAGGACACCCTCGGCAACCTGATCCCGAAGTTCCGCGACACGTCGTGGAAGACCGGTTCGATCGTGACGAGCGCGCTGATCGTCGCGGCGTGGGGATCGATCCTGCTGATGGGCGTCACCGACCCGCTCGGTGGAATCAACACGTTGTTCCCGCTGTTCGGCATCGCCAACCAGCTGCTGGCCGCCGTCGCGCTGGCGGTGTGCGTGACGATCATGTGCAAGACCGGTCGCGTGCGCTGGGCGTGGGTCCCGGGCATACCGCTGGTGTGGGACGCAGTGGTCACCCTCACCGCGAGCTGGCAGAAGATCTTCAGCACCACTCCGTCAATCGGTTACTGGGCGCAGCACAACGCGTATCGGGATGCGCTGGCCGCCGGGAAGACGTCGATGGGCCAGGCCAAGAACGTCGAGCAGATGGAACAGGTCGTGTACAACACGTTCGTGCAAGGCACGCTGTCCATCGTCTTCGCGGTTCTGATCGTGATCGTGCTCGTCGACGCTGCGCGGCGCTCGATAGCACTGATCCGCAGCGGCGCGATCAACGACACCGAACACCCCGCCGAACCGTCGAAGGTGTTCGAACCAGCCGGGCTGATCACCACAGTCGAGGAGAAGGCACTCGAAAAGCGCTGGAAGGAGTACGAGTCGACCGGAACCGAGCGGGTGGGATCGGCTTGACCGGCACCGACCGCGCTGCACGCCCCGGCCGGCGAGTGGCCGGGGCGCTGCGCCGAGCCGCGCACAGGGCGATCTGGTATGTCCGCGAAGTGGTCGGCGAGAACGACTACCAGCGCTACGTCGATCACCTGCGCGCACGTCATCCGGACCGCACACCACCTTCCCGGCGCGAGTTCGAGCGGATGAAGACCGACCGACCGACCGAGTGAGCCCCGGAAGTGGCACCCACGCCGTCGGCTGCCGATGCGAAGTACCCGATTCGCGGATATCGGTAGAATCGGGCATCCGCTATACCGAAATGACACGCCGCTTCGGGCGAGATGAAAACGGCCGGGATAGGCAGGGGTCGATGATGATCAGTGCGTCCGGTAGAAGATTGTTCCGCTCTGTGGTCGCCCTGCTCGTCGTGACCCAGATGACGGGCACGGTCAGCGCCGCGTCTGCTTCGGCGACCGATTCGGTGTCAGCGGGCGAGTTCGTCCACGTCTACGACCCGTCGGTCGGCGAGACCGAGCAGTGGTACTACAACGACCACACGATGGTCCAGGACGCGGCCACCGGTGTGTGGCACGTGTATGCCATCACCCACGCCGAACCGGCCGATCCCCTGGACGAGAGGCATTTCGGGCATGCCACGGCCCCCTCGCCGCGAGGCCCCTGGACGAAGCAGCCGTTCGCGTTGACCGCGGATCCGGCCGCCGGTGAGAGCCACATCTGGGCGCCGCACGTGGTCTTCGCCAACGGCGTTTACCGCATGTTCTACGCGGCGGGCACCCCCGACCACACGGCCTACCGCATCCACCTCGCGACCTCCACCGACCTGCGGACCTGGACCCGCAGCGCGGCCAACCCACTGTTCACCGACGGATTCGACGCCAGAGACCCCATGGTCACCAGAATCGGCGCCCAGTGGGTCATGTACTACACCGCGACCAGCGCTCCTACCGGTGGAAACCACCAGGTGGCCTACCGGACCAGCCTGGACCTGGTGCACTGGAGCGGGAAGCGCGTCGCTTTCGAGCACCCGGCCTCGGGCACCGTCGGAGGTCCCACCGAATCCCCGTTCGTCGTGCGACGCCCGGATGGCTGGTACCTGTTCGTGTGCTGCGACCCCGGCTACAAGGACACTCGGGTCTACTCCAGCACGAACCCATTCCACTTCACAGTGGACAGTCCGGCCGGTCACATCAACGCCCACGCCTCCGAGATCATCACCGAATTCGACGGAAACACCTCGATCACCAGTGCCGGCTGGGGAGAAGGCGGGCTGCACCTCGCACCGGTGCAGTGGTCAAATCCCTAACCCGGCCGTGTTCGACACCGCCCGCTGCTCGGCGTTCGTAGGACCTCTCGTGCAGTGGATCCGTCGCCGTACAGGGGCACCTGTTGTCCTGAGTGGAGATTTGTCACGAACAGCGGGATGATCTTCTCCGGGAACTGGTACGGGCCGTAGGTGTTCGAACCCCGGGTCACGCACACCGGCAGGCCGTACGTGCGATGGAACGAACGGGCGAGCAGATCCGCGGACGCCTTGGCCGCCGCGTAGGGCGAGTTCGGCAGCAATGGCTCGTCCTCCGAACAGCTTCCCTCCGCGATGCTGCCGTAGACCTCGTCCATCGACACGTGGACGAGCTTGTCGACCCGGGCGTCCAGTGCGGCCTGGAGCACGGAGTGCGTCCCGAGTACGTTGGCGCGGACGAACTCCGCCGATCCGGTGATCGACTTGTCCACATGGGACTCCGCAGCGAAGTGCACGACCAGGTCGACTCCCGGCAGCAGCCGCGCCACCAGGCTGGTGTCGCAGATGTCGCCCTCGACGAACCGAAGCCTGCCATCGCCGCTGACCGGATCGAGATTGCGCAAGTCGCCGGCGTAGGTCAGTTTGTCGAGTACGACCACCTCGGCCGAGGCGAAAGCGGGATAGGCACCGGTGAGCAATCGACACCGGCATCCCGCAGCAGCGATTACCCCAGGTACGGTCCTGCGCTGGCATCGTCGCCTGGTAGCCAGGAAGTGGACGTACCCGAACCGCACCGGACGGCCGCCCCTCGACGAGACCATTTCTGCGTTGATCCAACGTATGGCCAGGGAAAATCACACCTGGGGATACATGAGGATCCAGGGGGAGCTGCTCAAGCTCGGCTATCGAGTGGGTGCCTCGACGATCCGCCGCGTTCTCAAACGAGTGCGAATCCCTCCAGCACCGACCCGATGCACCGACACAACCTGGCGGCAGTTCCTGACCGCGTGGTGCGTGTGATCCCGAACGTGCCGCAAGTGCACGGTGTGCTCGTCGTTCCTGCGTTTCACCGGGTGTACGCCACGGCAACCGGCAGCAACGCGATGGTCACGATCGACGAGGAAACCGGTCAGGTGATCAACCAGACCCCGACCGGGGCGTATCCTGACAGCTTGGCGTTCGACCCGCGCAGGAACGCCGTGTGGACCACCGACGAACGCGGTGGTTCGGAGACCGTCATCGACGCCTCCAGCGGCACCTCACGGGTACCGTCGCTCTGGGCGGGGAGGTCGGCAACGTCGCATACGACCCGGTCGCAGATCAGATGCTGGTGGACGTCCAAGCCCACGACGAGCTGGCCGTCATCGACCCCACCAAGCTCACCGTCACCAGAACGATCCCGCTGCACGGCTGCGACCACGACCACGGGCTGGCGCTGGCCCCACCGCAACGACTCGCGTTCGTGGCCTGCGACGGCAACGACGAGCTGCTGACCGTCGACATCGACACCGCAGCGATCGTCGCGACCGCTCCGATCGGCCACCAACCCGACGTCCTCGCCTACGACCCGAGCGCGCACTGGCTGTACGTGGCAGCAGAAAGCGGCTGGCTGACTGTGCTGGCCCAGCACAACCACGAGCTGGAAGTGAGGGGCTCGGGCCATCTCGCCGACAACGCGCACGTCGTCACCGTGGACCCCACCACCCACCACGGCTACTACCCCGTGCCCAGCGGAACGAGCGGCCACCCGGCCCTGCTGGAACGAGAACCCGTCGGCTGACCAGGACATCACGATCCACCGCTGCGGCGGCGGTGCTGCGCAGCGTCCCATAACCCGCGCAAGGATCATTCGCCTTCTGTTGCGGTATCGGCATGGCGCCGCAGTTCGGCCTCCGCAGCGGAAGCCTTCTGCTCACCAGGAGTCGGTTTCCTGGTGTCTGCTTGCTGCAGCGGTCCCTCAGCCGGTTCGGAGGAATGTTCCCGTGGTGTCTGCTTTCCCTGCGTCATGACATCCGCCTTCGGACAACGGTCGGATGACGGAGCATCCGTCCCCTCCTTATTCCCCCGTGGCCGGTATGGCAAACATCGGAGATCGCGTGCGGGCGACGCGCCTCGTGCAAGTTTCCGGCGTGTGGAAGCGATTGATCGCGGAATCTTGCAGGAATTGCGTGCTTGCACCCTGACCTGGTTCGAACTCCTTGCGCAGGTTTCCGGGGTCGCGGCATCCTCTGTCAAACGTCGCATCGCGCGGCTCGAGGCGTCGGGAGTGATCCGTGGGCACACCCAACAGATCGATCGACGGGCGTTGGGCCGGAGTTGCTGGCCCTGCCCGGAGTCTTGGCGGTGCCAGGAACCTCCGGTGACGAGTTGACCGATTCGCTGACTGCGCAGGAGGAAATCGTGCGGGCATGGACCACCGCTGGCAACGCCGACGCACTCACCCCGATCCACGCGCGGGACACCGACCCCCTGGCGGAGATCGTCCTTCGGCTGCAACGCATCCCGGCCATGGCCCACGTCCGGGCCCAGGTGCTGCTCAGCGAACTGGTCAACCGCAGCGGGTGACGCGGCGGCGTACGCCCCGACAGGCATCCCACGGCGTGCAGGACCGCATCCGGCCCCGCGCTCGATCACCCTGCGCTGAACCTCGGCGTGCCCAGAACCCGGTAGCGGAGGCAGTCGTGCCCGGGCACGTCCGGCCTCGCGGGACAGGAGACGGATATGCGGACAACCAGACGCCGCTCGCGACTGCGGCGGGCAGTCGCGCTGCTGGCGGGTTTGCCCCTGGTCGGCGGATGCGCCATCGGCGGTGCCGACATGGCCCCGCTGGCCAGCAACGGACAGCAGCTCGTCGGCGTCGTCGACGCCCCCGACTCGGTCTCCGGGAACGTCACCGTGTGGTCCTGGGACGTGGCCGCGGAGGGGTTGCAGGCGCTGGTGCCGGAGTTCCGGAAGAAGTACCCGAAGGTCACGGTGACCATTGTGGACATCGGGTACGACAACGCCTACGACAAGATCTCCGTCGGGTTGCAGTCCGGCTCCGGGCTGCCGGACGTGGTGACCGTCGGCACCGACCACATGGCTGGCTACTTCGGCACCTTCCCGCACGGGTTCGTCGACCTGGCCCCGGCCGCGAAGGGCGAGCAGCAGGACTTCGACCCGACCAAGTGGCAGTCGTCGACCGACGGCCACGACCGCCTCTACAGCCTGCCCTGGGACTCCGGGCCGGTCGGGTTGTTCTACCGCCGGGACTACCTCGCCACGGCGGGTGTCGACCCGGCCTCGCTGATCACCTGGCAACAGCTGCTCGACGCCGGGAAGCAGATCAAGGCGACCACCGGGAAGAAGCTGCTCGTCGACGACATCACCAACGAAACCAGCATGTTCCCGATGCTGCTGCAACAGCAGGGCGCCTCGTACTTCACCCCGGACGGCCGGGTGGCGCTGGACAGCCCGGAGGCGCTGAGGGCGCTGCGGCTGCTCAAGGACATGCAGGACGCCGACCTGATCGACAACGAGAAGGGCTGGGACGGCCTGGTGTCGGCGACCAAGTCCGGGACGGCGGCCACCGCGCCGACCGCCGTCTGGTGGACCGGCACCCTGACCTCCGAGATGCCCGAGCTGGCCGGAAAGTTCGGCGTCCTCCCGCTGCCGGCGTTCGACCTCGGCGGCCCCACCACGTCCAACAGCGGCGGCTCAACACTGGCGATCCCGAGCCAGGCCGCGAACCCGACCGCAGCCTGGGCGTTCGTCCACTTCGCACTGGCCAGCAGAAGCAACGCGGTCGAGACGATGCGGCAGCAAGGTCTGTTCCCGTCCTATCTGCCCGCGCTGTCCGACCCGTTCTTCGACGAACCGCAACCGTACTTCGGGAACCAGCCGGTCTACCGGCTGTTCGCCGACATGGTCGGGCACGCGCCGCCGTTCGTCTACACCACGGATTCCAGCCGGGCCAGCGACCTGGTGAACAACATGGTCGCCGGGGTGCTACTGAACGGGAAAGACCCGGCTCAGGCACTGCGCGACACCGCGCGGCAGATCGCCAACGCGACCGGTAGGGAGCTCGCCCATGACTAGCGAGGTCGCGATGCCGACCAAGCCCGCGAGAACCAAGGAGCGCCGGCGCGCGATCGGCCGATTCCGGGCAGGACGGCCGGGGTTCGGCTGGGTGTTCACCGCCCCCGCAATAGCGCTGTTCGCCCTGTTCTTCGCCTATCCGCTGCTGGCCAGCCTGCTGCAGAGCTTCCTGGGCCGGCGCGACGGCGAGACCGGCTGGGTGGGGCTCGCCCAGTACCGGCGGATGCTCGCCGATCCGCAGGTGGGCACCGCGCTGGCCAACGCCGGGTTGATCCTGCTCGTGCAGGTGCCGGTGATGATCGGGCTGGCCTTGGTACTCGCGCAGGTGCTCAACCAGTCCTGGCTGCGGTTCCGCACCTCGTGGCGGGTGGTGTTCTTCCTGCCCGCGGTGACCACGCTGGTCGCCTACGCCGTGGTGTTCCGCGTCCTGCTGACCACCGACGGCGGCGTGGTCAACCAGTTGCTGGGCTGGCTGCACCTGCCGCCGGTGGACTGGCTGAACGACCCGACATGGGCGAAGGTGGCCCTGATCGGCTCGATCACCTGGCGCTGGACGGGCTACAACCTGGTGATCCTGCTCGCCGGCCTGCAGGCGGTGCCCCGCGAGCAGTACGAGGCCGCCGCGATCGACGGGGCCGGCACGGCGACCACCTTCCTCCGCGTGGTGCTCCCCCAGCTCAAACCCGTGATCCTGTTCTGCACGGTCACCTCGACCATCGGCACGCTCCAGCTGTTCGACGAGAACTTCGTGCTCACCAAGGGCGGGCCGGACAACGCGACGCTGACCCCGGTGCTCTACCTCTACCGGGTCGGCTTCCAACAGCTCGACTTCGGCTACGCGGCCGCGATCGCCTGGTTGCTCGTGGTGCTCATCGGCGTGCTGTCGGCGGTCCAGTTCGCCGTGCTGGGAAGGAGGTCGGCATGACCGGGACCGCACATCGACGGACACCGGGCCGACTGCTGGTCCGGACCCTGCTCTGCGCGCTGCTGGCGGTGGGCGCGGTGGCCAGCATCTTCCCGTTCTACTGGATGGCGGTGGCCGCCACGCACACCACCGCGGAACTCTTCGAGTCCCCGCCGCCGTTGCTGCCCAGCGACCAGATCATGGCCAACCTGCGCGCGTTGCAGGACGAGGCCGGGTTCGGCCAGGCCGTGGTCAACAGCCTGCTGATCGCGGTGCTCTACACCATCGGCAGTTCCGCGGTGAGCGCGCTGTGCGGGTACGGCCTGGCCAAATACCGCTTCCGCGGGCGCCGGATGCTGCTCGGAATACTGCTGGTCACCATCATGATCCCGTCCCAGGTGCTGCTGGTCCCGCTGTTCCAGATGATGGCCAGCGTCGGCTGGATCAACAGCTACCAGGCGGCCATCCTGCCGTTCCTGGCCAACGCGTTCGGCATCTTCCTGATGCGGCAGTCCTTTGTGGACTTTCCGGACGAGCTGATCGAGTCCGCCCGTCTGGACGGTGCCGGCGACCTGCGCATCTTCTACCGGATCGTGCTGCCGGTGTCCCGACCGCAGCTGGGTGCCCTGGTCATCTACACCTTCATGACCCAGTGGAACGCCTTCATCTGGCCGTTGCTGGTGTTGCAGACCCCGGACAAGCGGACGATCCCGGTCGCGCTGAACACCATGATCGGGCTGACCCGCGTGGACTACGCCGGGCTGATGCTCGGCTCCTTCCTGGCGACGCTGCCGCTCGTCGTCGTGTTCGTGGCTTTCCAGCGGCAATTCGTGTCCGGACTTCTCGGCGGGGCGGTGAAGCAGTGAGCATGACCAGGGTTCCTGGCCTGCTGTTCGGCGGCGACTACAACGCCGAGCAGTGGCCGGAGGAGATGTGGCCGGAGGACGCCGCGCTGATGCGCGCGGCCGGTGTCAACCTGGTAACGGTCGGCGTGTTCGGCTGGTCCAGGCTGGAACCGGCCGAGGGGACCTACACCTTCGACTGGCTGGACCGGTTGCTGGACGTGCTGCACGAGCACGGCATCGCGGTCGACCTGGCGACGGCGACCGCGTCTCCCCCGGCGTGGCTGGTCCGCCGCTACCCGGAGGTGCTGCCGGTGACCGCGGAGGGCGTCCGCCTGGAGTTCGGCAGCCGCCAGCACTACTGCCCGAGCTCGCCGGTGTTCCGGCAGGCCGCCGCGCGCCTCGTCGAGCGGCTGGCGGACCGCTACCACGACCACCCGGCGGTGGCGATGTGGCACATCCACAACGAGTACGGCGACCACGTGACCGAGTGCTTCTGCCCGGTCTCCGCTGCGGACTTCCGGTCCTGGCTGCGGCGCCGGTACCGCACCCTGGACGCCTTGAACTCGGCTTGGGGCACGGCTTTCTGGAGCCAGCACTACTCCGACTGGTCGCACATCGAGCCGCCGCGCACCGCGCCCGGCCCGGGGAATCCGACCCAGCAGCTGGACTGGCAGCGGTTCAGCTCGGATGCGCTGCTGGAGTGCTACCGGACGGAGAAATCCGTGCTAGACCGGTATTCCGGGGCGGTGCCGGTGACGACGAACTTCATGAGCATGTTCCGCAGCCTCGACTACTGGGCGATGGCCGCCGAGGAGGACGTGGTCTCCGACGACGCCTACCCCGATCCGGCCGACCCGCAGGCGCACGTCCACGCGGCGATGAACTACGACCTGATGCGCTCGCTGCGACACGGCGCCCCCTGGCTGCTGATGGAGCACGCGGCGTCCGCAGTCAGCTGGCGTCCGGTCAACGTGCCGAAGTCCGCCGAGCTGTCCCGGTTGTGGAGCCTGCAAACGGTGGCCCGGGGCGCGGACGGCGTGCTGTTCTTCCAGTGGCGGGCGTCCATCGCCGGTGCGGAGAAGTTCCACAGCGCGCTCCTACCTCACCGCGGGACGTCGAGCCGGGGCTGGGCGCAAACCACGCGGCTCGGGGCGGACCTGCAACGGCTCGCCGAGGTGGCCGACAGCAGAGTGCCGACCGAGGTGGCGGTGGTGCTGGACTGGCACAACTGGTGGGCGCTGGAACTGGACGAGCACCCCAGCAGCCGGATGCGGTGGCTGGACATCGTGCGCGCCTGGTACGAGCCGCTGTACAAGCGGAACCTGCCGGTGCGGTTCGTGCCGCCCGGCGCGGACCTGACCGGGGTGCGGCTGGTCCTGGCGCCGAACCTGTACCTGTGCGAGCCGGACACCGCGCACTGGCTGGCCCGGTACGTCGACGGCGGCGGGCACCTCGTGGTGGGACCGTTCAGCGGCGTGGTGGACCGGGACGACCGGGTGCACCACGGCGGGGCCCCCGGCCCGCTCGAAGACCTGCTCGGGATCGCCGTCGACGAGTGGTGGCCGCTGGCCGACGGGGCGGTAACCCGGCTGGCCGCCGCCGACGACGCCGACCCGGACCGCTACCGGCACGCCACGACCTGGGCGGAGTGGGTCGAGGCGGGCACCGCGGATCCGGTCGCCCGATACGCCGACGGCGAGCTGGCGAGCGTACCCGCGATCACCCGAAACCACCGGGGCGGCGGGACGGCCTGGTACGTCGGCTGCGGGCTGGACTCCCCCGGGCTGGACGTCCTGCTCGGCGACTGCCTCGACGCGGCGAACGTCACTCGCGGGAGGACGCCGCGCGGGGTGGAGGCGGTCCGCCGGCTCGGCGTCGACGCCGAGTACCTGTTCCTGCTCAACCACAACACCGAGCCGGTGACGGTCGCGCAGCTGCGCCCGGCCGGGGTGGACCTGCTGACCGGGCGGCCGTCGGGGTCCGAGATCGAGCTGCCCGCCCGGGGCGCGGCGGTGCTGCGCCGTCCACTTCGGACGGAAGAAGTCCACTGAGGATGGATGGTGCGGTCGACCGACCAGGCACCAGGACGGAAGAGGGGTGGGTATGAGGGTCGTCCGGAGATTGGCCTGCCTGGCCGCTGCGGTGCTGCTCGGCACCGGACTGGTGTCCGCCGACGTCGCCGCGGCCGACCGGGGCGGGCCGCCGTCCCCGCCGCCGGCTGAACCGAGCGCCTGGCCGGATGTGCTGGACCTGCACGGCACCCCCACCAGCGCGGAGCCGCCCGAGTTCAACCCGCTGAACGCCTTCTCCGACGCCGGTGCCTGGCACGGCTACGGGCTGCCCACCCCGGGCGACCGCCGGCTCGCCGGCGGCTTCACCGGTCCGCTGTACCTCGCCCAGGAATATCCCTGGTACCTGAGCAGCGAGTTCACCCGCATCCGGCTGCGCGACGCCGACACCGGCCAGCCGGTCGACCTCGGCGCCGACCCACACCCTCAGCTGGTGTCCTACCCCGGCGCGCTGGAGCAGAGCTACGACGTCGACGGCGTGCACCTGACGCTGCGGTTGCAGTTCACCAGCAACCGCACCGCGCTGGTGCAAGCCCGGCTTCGGAGCGACCGGCCGCGCCGGCTGGAGGTCGGTTGGGACGGCAGCCTGCTCACCCCGGCCAGGGCCACGGTGCGCGACGCGCTCGCGCTGGCCGCGACCGGCCGCGGGGTCGCCGTCGACTTCGCCCGGGTCCGGGACACCTGGAACTTCATGACCAGCGGTGAGGAACGATTCGAGGTGCGCCACGCCGAACCGGTGACCACCACCGTCACCGGCAGCTCCTACTCGACCGCGCTGCGCACCCCGCTGTCCCTGCCCGCTGGCGGCACCCGCGACCTGGCCTGGACCGAGACCTACACCTTCACCGCCGCGGAACGGACCGCCCAGCAGCCGATGGTCGACCGGGCGCTGCACCAGCCGCAGCAGGCCGCGGACGAGGTCCGGCAGCGCTGGCGGCGCTACCTCGGCTCGGCGCTGTCTGGGGTGCCGACCGAATACGCCGGGCTGGCGGTGAAGAGCGTGGAAACCCTCGTCACCAACTGGCGCAGCCCGGCCGGGAAACTGGCCTCCGACGGGATCACGCCGTCTCTGACCTACAAGTGGTTCGCCGGTGGTTTCTGGGCCTGGGACTCGTGGAAGACGGCGGTCGGGGTCGCCCAGTTCGACCCGGCGCTGGCCGAGTCCACCATCCGCTCTGCCTTCGACCACCAGGTCACCGCAGACTCGGCGCGCCCGCAGGACGCGGGCATGGTTCCGGACTGCGTCTTCTACAACGCTCCCGCGGACGGCGGCGGAAACTGGAACGAGCGCAACAGCAAACCGCCGCTGGCGGGGTGGGCCGTCTGGGAGGTCTTCCAGCGCAACGGCGACTTGCGCTTCCTGGCCGAGCTGTACCCGAAGCTCGTGGCCTTCCACGACTGGTGGTACCGCACCCGCGACCACGACCACAACGGCATCGCCGAGTACGGGGCCACCGCGGACCCGCAGAACGCCACGCCCGCCGACATCCGGCAGGCCGCCGCGTGGGAGAGCGGTATGGACAACGCGCCCCGGTTCGACCGCTCTGGTGTCCTGACCAACACCGACCCAACCGGCCGGGTGATCGGGTACTCGTTGGACCAGGAGTCCGTCGACCTCAATGCCTACCTCGCCGCCGACGAGCGGTACCTCGCCCGGATCGCGACCGCGCTGGGCAGGCCGGAGGACGCGGTGCGGTTCGGCGCGCAGTCCGAGCGCGTCGCGGCCTGGCTGCGCGAGCATGCTTTTGACCCGGCCAGCGGCTACTACTACGACGTCAACGTCGCAACGAAGCGGCCACTGGCGGAGCGCGGCATGGGCATCGAGGGGGCGATACCGCTGTGGGCGGGCGTGGCGTCACCGCCGCAGGCGGCCGGCGTGCGGCGGGCGCTGCTCGACCCGGACGCATTCGGCACCTACCTACCGTTCCCGACGGTCTCGGTGTCGGCACCCGGGTTCGACCAGACGGCCTACTGGCGCGGACCTAACTGGCTGGACCAGACGTACTTCGCCATCAGCGGGCTGACCGACCACGGCTACCAGCCGGACGCAAGGCGGGCCGCGACCGCGCTGGTCCGGCGGGCCGACGGGCTCCTCGGCGACGAGCCGATCGGGGAGAACTACGACCCGCTCGTCGGGACCCGACTGAACTCCAGCAACTTCAGCTGGTCGGCGTCGGTGCTGCTGATGCTGGCGAAGTCGACGCTGCGGTAGCCGCCCCGGCCCGCCGATCGCGTTGTCCAAAGCTCTCCGGCTTTCCCACCTTCCCTCGCGATCAAGGAGGCGGGCGAGCTGGGCTGGGTGCTGGCGGTGCTGGCCGCGATCGCCGCCGTCGACTTCGCCTGGGTCGCGCACCGCAAGCGCCGCGGCGAACCCGGCTGACCGGGCCCGTCGGCGCGGCGTTGACTGGCGGTGCGCGGTTCACGCATGCTGGTGTTGATCGACCGTCGAGCCGAACACAGGTGGCGGCATGAGCTTGGTGATCGGCGTCGTGGTGCATGCGCGTCGCCTCGAGATCTTCAAACAAGCCGCCCGCACCGTCACCGGTGCAACCGTGCGATGGGCCGTCTACCAGCAGCAGTCGCAGATCGGCGACCGCGTGCGGGAACTGCTCGCCGAGCCCCGGATGGACGGCATCCTGCTGGGCCTGCTGCCGTTCGAGCTCGCCCGCGACCTGCTGCCGGAGTCCATGGTGGTCGCGGTTCCGCAGCCGTCCGCGTTGGACCTGGCGCTGGCGTTCGGGCGGATGCGCGCCGAGTTCCCGCTGGACACCCCGGTCAGCATCGACACCTTCGACCGGGAGATCGTCGACGAAGTCGCCTCCGCGCTAGGCGTCGAGGCGCTGTCCCTGCCCTACTCGCCTGGGCAGCAAACCGCCGACATCGTCGAGCACCACCGGAATGTGCTGCGCAGGCGCGGCGGTGCCGTCATCACCATGCGCATGGACGTCGCCGACCGGTTGCGCGCGGAGGTTTCGATGATCAACAGCAGCACCGTTCCCTCGACCGTGCGCGCCGAACTGCACGAACTCGTACTGCGCATCCGCTCCGGGCAGGCCAGCGCCTTCCGCTTCACCGCCGGGATCTTCCGCGTCCACGAGCAGCCCCGCGCGGTCGACGTCGAGCGCGCGCGGGTCGGCATGGCGAACCTGCCGAGCAGAGCTTCTGGTGCTGCGGCACGAGAATGCGGTGCTGCGCCGCCAACTCCAGGGCCGTGTCCGCTACGAGCCAGCCGACCGGCTCTGGCTCGCAGCACTGTCGTCCCTGATACCCCGGCCCCGCTGGGCACAGGTCTTCGCCGTCACACCGGGCACACTGCTGAACTGGCACCGCAAGCTGATCGCCAAGAAGTGGGACTACATCCACCGCCGAGGCAAGACCGGGAGGCCACCGACCCACAATGCGATCAAGAGGCTGGTGATGCGCCTGGCCCAGGAGAATCCCCGCTGGGGACATCGCCGGATCCAGGGTGAACTGGCCGGACTTGGCCACTCGATCGCAGCATCCACCATCTGGGAGATCCTCACCGCGGCAGGGTTTGACCCGGCCCCGCGGCGAAA
This sequence comes from Saccharopolyspora sp. NPDC002376, assembly GCF_053593195.1. Taxonomy (NCBI): domain Bacteria; kingdom Bacillati; phylum Actinomycetota; class Actinomycetes; order Pseudonocardiales; family Pseudonocardiaceae; genus Saccharopolyspora; species Saccharopolyspora sp. NPDC002376. The sequence continues at coordinate 1,941 of NZ_JBSFBZ010000075.1, read as the reverse complement.
TGGCCCCACGGGGAAGCAGTTCCTCAACGCCCAGGCCCAAGGCTTGATCGCATGCGACTTCATGCACCTGGACACCGCCCTTGGCCAACGCCTCTACACCCTGGTATTCCTCACGCCACCCGCCGACTGCACATCGCCGGCGTCACCGCTCGCCCGACCTCAGACTGGGTGACCCAGCAGGCTCGCAACGTGACCGCTGGCCTGGGAGTGCGCGTCCAGTCGCTGCGCTTCCTGCTCCGTGACCGCGACGCGAAGTACACCAACGCCTTCGACGCGGTCTTCGAAGCCGAGGACATGGAGATCTTGAAGTCGCCTCCCCGGGCACCCAAGACGAACGCACACTGCGAAAGAGCCATCGGCAGCAGCCGCCGCGAGGTTCTCGACCACACCCTCATCCTGAGCGAGAACCATGCTCGCCGCGTACTGGCCGAGCATCAACGGCACTTCAATGAGCATCGGCCACACCAAGGTCGCGGTCAACTGCCTGCCGCACGCCAGGAACAACCAGCTCCCGTCCACAGCCTCGACGCCTGGCAACTTCTCCGCACCCGTGTTCTCGGCGGTGTGATCAATGAGTACCGATACGCAGCCTGAGCTGCAGCGATGACTTTTCGAGCGGGACAGGGTGCGCACTGCGCTGGATGAGATCCTCCGCGATGACACGCTGGCCGACGGCTGGCGGTTGGTTCTGGTGCGGCTGCGCGTGTGCTCAGCCGGAACGGACTACTCGGTGTCGCTGTTCTGGCGACCGAAGTAGAAGAAGCCGAGAGAGAACGAGACTATGACGAGCACGACGGAGGTGACCCAGTGTCCGGCCCACGGGAATTGCGCGGTAAAGCTGTCGGCCAATGCTAAGCGGCTGGTCAATATGGCAAGGAACATGCACACGCATGCCCCGACGAAGGAGATCCGGCGCGCGACCTTGGAACGCCGCCAGCGCTGGCTCATGGTCTTCCTCCTCAGGAACTCCGCCTCGTGATCGAAGCTTAGCATCGCAGGCCGGCCAGCCGACCGGACTCGTCGAGGCCGGGCAAACGCAGGCGGGCGAACACGTTTCGTTGTTTCGCGCGATTATGGATAGTCGCGGGGTGCAGCAGTCGCAGCTCGGGCACACCGGCGGGCACCCAGGGCGTCTTGCGATGGCGGAGTTGTTCTCCTTCATCGCGGTTCCCTTTGGGCGCCGCCGTTTCAGGGCTGGTGCTGGTCTTTGGCCTCGGCGGCTTTCACTTCGCTGTGCACTACGGCGAGACTGACGCCGACGCCGCGGGCGATCTCGCTTAGGTGGCACGCCGGTGGAAAGTCAACCCGCGACAACGCGCTGCGCCAGCAGGGTCTGCCCAGGGTTTGGTTGTCACCTGATGTGTGAGGCTTCGGCCTCGCCTGGAAGGATGCCACCGTGCCCAAGCCCTATCCCCAGGAGTTCCGTGATGACATGGTCGCCGTGGCCAGGCTCCGTTGAAGCAGGTCGCCGCCGATTTCGGGATCTCCGAGTCCTGCCTGGCCAACTGGTTGCGTGCCGCCGACGTCGAGGACGGTAAGCGCGCCGGGACCACACGTGAGGAGTCCGCAGAGCTGCGGGAGTTACGCAAGCGCAACCGGTTGCTGGAGCAGGAGAACGAGGTCCTGCGTAAAGCGGCGGCGTATCTGGCGCAGGGCAATCTGCCGGGAAAATAGTGTTCCCGCTCGTCCATGACCTGGCCGCGGCCGGCGCCTCGATCAGGGTGCCGGTCGCGGTGACGTGCAGGGTGCTGGGCATCTCCCGGCAGGCCTACTACCAGTGGTGCGGTGAGCCGGTCTCGCAACGGGACTGGGACGACGCACATTTGATCAACGCCGCGCTCGAGGCCCACGCCGACGACCCCACCGAGGGATATCGGTTCATCGCCGACGAACTCGCCCAGCGTGGGTTCACCGCGTCGGAGAACCGGGTCTGGCGGATCT
>NZ_JBSFBZ010000074.1:0-30205 GCF_053593195.1 Saccharopolyspora sp. NPDC002376 | reverse complement strand
TTCCACCGAGACGAGGACCCAGTCCAGGCGCCGCCGGCTCAGTGACCACGTGTCCCGGGTGTTCACCGAGGGGCGCGGCGCTTACGGCTGCCGCCGGGTCGCCGCCCAGCTCAACCGTGAAGGCCACGCGTGCAGTGTCGGGTTGGTCGCAGATCTGATGCGTGAACTCGGGTTGGCCGGCTGCCAGCCGCGGGCATATAAACGCACCACCGTGCTCGGCGAAGAACCGGTCCACAGCCCGGATCTGATCGATCGCGACTTCACCGCTGCCGCGCCGGGGCAACGTTTCGTCGGCGACATCACCTACCTCAGAACCGGTGAGGGCTGGCTGCATCTCGCGACCATGATCGATCTGGCCAACGCATGGTCGTCGGCTGGCAACTGGCCGACCACATGCGCACATCGTTGATCGTCGATGCCCTGCGCATGGCGATCACCCACGGACACCTCGGTCCGGACGCGGTGTTCCACTCCGACCGCGGAACGCAATACACCTCGGCCGAGTTTTCCCGGTTCTGCAAAGAAAATTGCGTTCGCACCAGCGTCGGTCGCACTGGTGTGCGCTGGGACAACGCTGCCGCCGAATCGTTCTTCGCCTCACTGAAAAACGAGATGTACCACCGAGAACCGTTCCCCACCCGAGCCCGCGCCCGCTTCGCCGTCGCCGACTACATCGAAGTGTTCTACAACCGGAAACGACTCCACAGCAGCCTCGGCTACCGCACCCCCGCCGAGGCCCACCGAGACCACCTCACCGCGACCGCGGCCTGAGGAAACCCACCGAGGACCGTCCAAGATCCTTGACACACCTCATTTCGGTTATAGGGTGTGTCGTTGTGCTCGGTTTGTGTTGTGTGGTGGGATGATCGTGAGGTGCCGAGGTCTTCACAGTCAGTGGGCAAGCAGGCCCGTGGAAGCAAACCTGTCGCTGCTAGGCGGGATTTCGAGGCGTTGCGTGAGCGCCGGATGCGGGCGGCAGAGATGTTCGAGCGGGGCGCTCGGCAGGTCGATGTGGTCGCGGCGTTGGGGATGCCGCAGCAGACGGTCTCGAAGTGGCACCGGGCGTGGCGCGACGGTGGCCGCCGGGCGTTGGAGGGTGCCGGTCGCGCCGGGCGTATACCGAGGCTTTCCCATGTGCAGCTTGCCGAGGTCGAGGCGGAGTTGATCAAAGGGCCACGCGCCAACGGGTTTGCCACCGAGATGTGGACTCTGGCTCGGGTGGCCGAGGTGATCGAACGCCTCGCCGGAGTCCGGTATTCGCAGACCCAGACCTGGACGATCTTGCGTGAGCGGTTGGGCTGGAGCCGGCAGCGGCCGGCGCGGCGAGCCGCCGAACGCGACGACGAAGCGATCGAGGAGTGGGTGAAAACCGAGTGGCCTCGGATAAAAAGGGGGCCCGACGGCGAGGAGCGTGGATCTGCTTCCAGGACGAAAGCGGATTCTCGCTGATCCCCGCGGTCAGAGCCACCTGGGCGCCGCGAGGCCAGACCCCGGTGCTGCGGCACCGGTTCGCCTGGACGCGGATGTCGATGTCCGCGGCACTGGCTTACCGGCCCGACCGCAGTCAAGTGGCGTTGGTGTTCCAGGCCAAACCAGGCAGCTACAACACCGCCTCGCTGATCGAGTTTCTCGCCGACCTGCACGACCATCTCGACGGAGACCCGGTGACGCTGATCTGGGATGGCCTGTCCGCTCACCGCTCCAAAGACATGAAAGCCTGGCTTGCCACCCAACGGCATTGGCTCGTCGTAGAACGACTTCCCGCCTACGCACCCGAACTCAACCCGGTCGAACAAGTCTGGGGCAACATCAAAGCAACCGAGCTGGCAAACCTCTGCCCCAACACCATCGACGAAGCCCACACCGCCGCGGACACCGGCCTGGACCGCATCGGCAACAGCTACCAACTGTGCTTCTCCTTCCTCGACCACACCGGACTCCGCCTATGAACCAGGAACACCCAAATACCGAAAGATCATTAATCAACAGTTGAGCCGACACGACCTTGGCGTCTTGCAGAAGCGATAACCGGGCCGATTGTGCGCCAGTGCGAGTCGAACCACCGGTCACACGCAACCACACATGACCAGCGCTGCCAACCGATAGGTCCGTGCGCCACCGTCCTGGGTCTTCAACGACGTCTCCTGATCCTGGAACTCCTTCGCCAACACCCAGGTCGATTTCCTCCGCGGGGCAGTGGATGACGTCCGCATCGTCGACCGGGCTTTGTCCAGCGATGAGATCGCCGCGCCGGCGAACCGCGGTTGACGATCCACGGCTCGTTTTGCGTGGCGCACGAAATGAGCTGCCCCACGGCGACTTCGGCACCGCCGTGTGGGTCAGCTGGGTCAGCTCAAGTCCAGGCCAGCCAGATAATCGTGCATCCGGTCGGCGCGGGAGTCGGTCAGCGGATTGCTCTGGTCGTCGTTCTCGATGATGAACTCGCGCATTCCCAGGCGAGTGGCGGCGCCGAGAATCGTGCGGTAATCGACCACACCGGTGCCCAGATCTGCGAGGTTGCCGTTCGCGTCCAGGTCCGCCACGTGCGACAGGAGCATGCGGCCCTGGTTCGCTTGCATCAGGGCCACGTTGTCCTGCGCGCTCAAGCCCGCCGCGGACGACCAACCCATGTCCAGCTGCATGTACAGCAGATGGGGATCCGAGCTGTCCAGCAGGATCTGGTAGAAGGTCCGGCCGTCCGGGCCGCGTCCGAGGAACTCGTTGGTGTGATTGTGGTAGCCGAGTTTCATCCCGGCCGCGCGGATCATCTCGCCGGCCCGGTTGAACGCCGGACCCGCAGCGGCGAATCCCTCTGCCGTGTCAGGCACGCCACCCGGGCAGACGATGTAGTCCTGGCCCAGGATCCGGGCCATTTCGATGATCTCGCGCAGCCGGTGCTCATCGGTGAACTCACCGTAGCCGTGGTGGCTGGAGGCGGCGCGCAGACCATACTTGTCCAGCAGTGGCCGGATCTCCCTCGCGTGCGCCGGGTCGGTGCCTCCTGGGAAACCGGCGAACTCGAGATTGCGGTAGCCGGCCTGCGCGAGCGCCCGAAGCACCGGCTCCGGCTGGGCCATGAACGCGTCGCGCACGGAGTAGAGCTGCAGCCCGATCTGGCTGTTCGGAATGTGCCGTCCAGCGACGCCGGGCGGTTCGGCCGCGGCCTCGGAAATGCTGAGCCCACCGGTCAAACCGACGGCTGTCACGCCGGCCGCGGACGCGGCGAGGCCGCGCAGGAAACGCCGCCGGTCCACGGCGACGGGTGCACCACACATGTCGGCTCTCCTTCGCTTTTCAGTGCCGTTCTCAGTGCGTCGCGCGGAACCGGGCCGTCGCTTCGGCAGCACCGGCGGGCATGGTGCCATCGGGATTGCGCACCAGAAACATGCCGACCATTCCAGTGTCCGAATGGGACTGGACGTGGCAGTGGTACATCCACGCCCCCGGGCCCACCCCCTCTCCGGCGATCACCTGGAACCCGAACGAGCTGCCCGGGTTGAGGTCCTTGATGTCGATCAGCCGGCTGTTGTCGTACTCGTTCTGCCGCAGGCCGGTCCGGTTGTCCAGCCAGCGATGCCCGTGCAGGTGGAAGGTGTGGAAGTTGCTGCCGTGCCCGATCGCGATCCATTCCACCCGCTCGCCCAAGTTCGCCTCGAACATGGGCGCGTCGTGGTGCATCCGGTTGTTGATCGTCATGTCGTTGAATACGACGGTGAACTGGCGCTTGGGCAGCAGGTCGCCCTGCCGCCGGACCACCAGAGCCCCGTACAGGCCCTTGTAGATGCCCTCGGTGCCGTGCTCGGTGCCCATCGCGTGGTCGTGGTAGTGCCAGTAGCCCGCAGTGCCTTCGGTCCACCCCCCGTCCGCGCGCCGGGACCCGACATGGCTGCGCCACACGTATCTGCGCGTCTGGCCCGGAAACACGACCGAATTGTTCATCGCCGTGCCGTCGGAGTTCACGTCGTAGTCGACACCATGCGGATGCAGGGACAGCACCCGGTCGGTCGTGTTGACCAGGTCGATTTCGAGCGTGTCGCCCTCCCACATCTCCAGTACCGGGCCGGGCACGGTGGCCGCGCCGGGCGCGAGGCCGTAACCGTAGAGCTCGTCGGAGATCTTCTCCGCGTACATCGTCAGCCGCTGCGCGGTGCCCGGTGTGGGCCCCGGAGCAGCCGTGGCGACAGGCGACAGGCCAGGCAGGGCCACCGCGGCGGCCAGTCCACCGGCCGCGCCGCCGAGCATGGCGCGCCGCGTCAGGCCCGGCCCGCCTGAGCGGTCGCTGGACGTGTCGGACATGGTTCGGTCCTTCCGTTGTGTGTTGCCGGGGAGGTGAGTCACGCCCCGTGCCCTGACGACGGGTTCGGCGGACGCTTCGGCTTCGATTTGTCGCCCGTTCCCGCGACCACAGTGCAGGTGACGCTGCCGGTCTCACTGGTGTTGCCTGCTTGGTCGGTCGCGCGATAGCGGATGGTGTGCGTGCCGATCTGGTCGATGACGAACGGTTTGCGGTACCGGGTGAACGCGGCTCCGTCCACCGAGTACTCGATGCGCGCGACGCCCGACTCCTCGTCGGTCGCGGACAGCGTGACCGTCACCCGCCCCACGTAGTCCCACGACCAGTTCTGCTCACCGGTGAGTTGCGCGGTGACCACCGGTGCGGTGTGATCGCCCGCCGCGGCGATCGCAAACGACAACATCTGCACCTCGCTGGTGTTGCCCGCCCGATCGGTGGCGCGGTAGTGCAGCATGTGCGTGCCGGGGCTGGTGATCGTCGGCGGCTGTCCGTAGCGGGTGTAGCCCACGCCGTCCAGGTCGTACTCGATCGACGCGACGCCGGAGTCGTTGTCGGTGGCGGCGAGGGTGAGCGTGGCTTTGCCGACGTAAGCACCTTCGGAGTTGACCTCACCGTCGAGCGAGGCCGTGACGTACGGTGCGACGACGTCGCCGAGCGGATCGACTGTGACGGTCAGCGCCTGCGGATCGCTGGTGTTGCCCGCCTTGTCGGTGGCTCGGTAGGTCAGCGTGTGCGTGCCGGCCTGCGAGACGACGATCGGCTGGCTGTATGGCGTGTACGCTCCACCGTCCATCGTGTACTCGATCGCGGCCACGCCGGAGTCGGTGTCGGTCGCGGCGAGGGTGACAGTAGCGCTGCCCACGTAATGACCGGCGTCGTTCCGCTCGCCGTCGACGGTCGGGGTCACCTGAGGAGGCGTGGTGTCAGCGCTGGGCTGGACCACGTTGACCACCAGGGTCTTGGGATCGCTCGTGTTGCCCGCCTTATCGGTGGCCCGGAAGTGCAAGGTGTGCGCGCCCGGGGTGTTGATGGTGACGGGCTGGCTGTAGGTGCGGTAGGTGTCGTCGTCGAGGGTGTACTCGACGGTGTCCACACCGGAGCTGTCGTCGGTGGCGGCGAGCGTGACTGTGGCGGTGCCGATGTAGTTGCCGTCTCCGTCGGTGTTGCCGTCGACCGTCGCGCTCACCTCGGGCGGCGTGGTGTCCTGCACGCCGCCCTCGGTCACGACCAGCTCGCCACTCATCGTGTGGCCGGGCATGGCGCAGTAGTAGCGGTACTTGCCGGGAGTCAGCGTCGTCTGGACCTGGTGCAGCCCCTGCTCGGCGTCCAGCGGGCTGGCGGTGATGTTGACGTCGACGTCGTGGTTGTACCCCGGCGTGGTGGTGTCGAACGTCAGCGTGTGGGTCATACCGGTGGTGTTGCCGGTCGTCGTGCTGTTGGCGAACACGATGGTCGCCGGGCCCGCCGTCGCGGTTGCCGGCGCGGAGGCGTACTCGGTCATGCTGTCGTCGGCGGTCCAGGTGAGCATCTGCTCGGCGGCGGGCGCGATATCGGCGGTGGAGACCGGCGCCGGCTCGGCGACCGCGACGGGGGCCGCGCCAGTGAGCAGGCACAGGCCCGCCGCCACGGCCACGAGCACGCCCCGGAGCAGACGGCGTGGGATGACACGCATGGGTTGATGCCCTTCGTCCTCGCAGGGTGGATCCGGTGGCGCCGCACGGGACGGCGCCACCGGGGAAAGTGCTAGAGCTTCCGCACCCGGATGTTGCGGAACTCGATCGCGTCGCGATCGCTGTGGTTCTGCAGCCCGATGAACCCGTTGAAGAACTGCCGCAGATCGGTCGACGGGTCACCGGCGCGCGACGACTCCTGGCCCGGCTTGTTGTCGAACTCGTTGATCACCACGCCGTTGCGGATGATCGTGTAGTGCTGGCCGGTCACCCGCACCTCGTAGTCGTTCCACACCCCCTTGGGCGTCGGGAGGGCCCGGTCGAGTCCTACCTGGGAGAAGTTGTAGACCGAGCCCGTCTTCTGCGCGTCGCCTGCCGGGTTGTCGTTGATCTGGATCTCGTGTCCGCAGTAGATCGCAACCCATGCCTGCGAGGTGGCTGCCGGTCCGACCGTGCCGCAGCTGCCCGGTGGGCGTTGCTCCAGCGGTATGCGCGGATCCGGGAACCGGATGAACACGCCGCTGTTGGCTCGATCGCCGTCCGGGGCGACGTCGCGGAACTGCAGCCGCACCGAGAAGTCGCCGAACGCTTTGGCGGAGTACCACAGCATTCCCATGCCGCCCGAGCTGCGGAGGGTCCCGTCCGGTTGCAGGTCGAACCGCCCGTCCGGGGCCTGGCTCCAGCCGTCGGTGGAGGTGCCGTCGAAGAGGTACTCGTACCCGGTGGTGCCCGTGTTGCCGATCGGGGACTTCGAGGCCACGTGGTTCACCGAGCGCTCCTCGTCGGCGGACAGCAGCCCGAAGCCGCGCAGGCGGGAGGCGAGGTCGGACACGTACGCGGTGAACGCGTCGTGGCTCGGCCAGACCCGCTCGTCGTCGATCAGGTCGTTGATCGTGCAGCCGCCGCCGAGGTTGCGGTTGGCCACACCGGTGTCGGTGTCCAGCAGCCCCACGGTCTGCCGGGCGTCGGGCGCGGGGCAGGCCACGGACACGGGAAGGTGGCGGGTGGCCTTCTCCCCGTTGGCGTAGGTGACCTCGAGGGTCGCCTGGTAGGTACCGCCCCGCAGATACGTGTGCCGCGGGTTGGCTTCCGTGGACGAGCTGCCGTCGCCGAAGTCCCAGCGCCAGGACACGCCGCCGACCTTGGTGCTCGAGAACGCCTGGGTCATCGGGGTGGCCTGCGCGGTGGCCTGCACGGTCGCGGCGTCCGGAGCCGGGCTGGGCGCGCCACCGTGGTAAGTGATCCGCAGCAGCTTCTGGTTGGGGTCGAGGCTGAAGAAGCCGCCGGCGTAATCGAGCAGGTACAGCGCCCCGTCCGGACCGAACTTGGCGTCCATCCAGCTCTGCAGGCCGGTGTCACCGCCGCCGCCCTTGATGATCTGCCGCAGGTCCTCGGCGAACGCCGGCGGCCCCTGAGCGGGCACGCGGGCCGGGTCCACCGTCACCGCGACCCGGTTGTTCGGGTTGGACTCGTCGCCGATGAACCACTTGTCCTCCCAGTACGCCGGCCACGCGACACCGCTGGCGGTGTTCACCTCGGAGCGGTGGTAGGTCGGGCCGGACATGATGGCCTGGCCACCGCCCTTGAGGTAGGGCTGGGTGTAGGTCGCGTCCGCCTGGTCGTACGTCGGCACCCCGCTGCCGTCGGCCCGAGCCGGGTAGACCGGGCCACCGCCCTGGGGTGAGTACCAGATGGCGTTGTCCCGTGCGGGCGGGATGTCCACCAGGCCGGTGTTGCGCGGCGAGGTGTTCTTCAGGTTGTCGCAGTCGTACCAGCCGGTGAGCACGCTGGCGTCGGTGTCGCTGCGGTCCCGGTAGGGCTGCCGGTTGCCCATGCAGTAGGGCCAGCCCTGGTTGCCCGCGGAAGTGATCACCGTTGCCGTCTCATACTTCGCCGGCCCCAGGTCGGGGCTGGGTGCGCCCGCGTCCGGGCCCACCCAGCCGGCGGTGAGCCAGTTGTGCTGCCGGTCCATCGCCAACCGGGCGATGTTGCGCACGCCCATCACGTAGATTTCGGGCCGGGTCTTGCCGCCGCCCTCCTCAATCCCGGTGAACAGGTTTCCCGGCGGGATGGTGTAAGTGCCGTCCGGCTCGGGGTGGATGCGCAGGATCTTGCCGTTGAGGTCGTTGGTGTTGCCCGAGGTGCGCCGGGCGTCCTGGAACGACACACCCTGGTAGTCGGCGGTCCAGTTGTTTCCCGAGTAGCCGTCGGAGCCGCCGGAGGAATTGCTGTCGCCGACGCCGACGTAGAGGTTGCCCGCGGAGTCGAACGACATGCCGCCACCGGCGTGGCAACAGCTGTGGATCTGCGCGTCCCAGTGCAGCAGGTCCTTGCGGCTGGACTGGTCGATCGTCTGACGAGCCGCGTCGTAGGTGAACCGCGACACCGTGCGCTGGCCGATGTGCCGTTCGCGGTCGACCGACTCGTGCGGCATCCAGTACACGTAGACCCAGCCCGTCCGGGCGAAGTCCGGGTCGAGCGTGATGCCGACCAGGCCCTCCTCGTTCTTCACCAGCTCGTCACCGCTGCCCCGGTTGCCCATCACGGCGAGCGTGGTGAGCAGCTTGACCTGCCGGGTAGCCGGGTCCCACTGGTGGATGGTGCCGCAGCCGAGGCCCACGTTCGGGTCGTTCCAGTCCACGACGGGGCCGGACGGACAGGCGGCCTTGCCGATGTAGAACACTTTGCCGTCCGGCGCGATGGTCAGCCCGTGCGGTTCGCCGATCTGGTCCAGCTGCCCGGGCTGGTTCTGCCCGGTCAGCCGTTCCACCTTGTAGTTCGACGCGATCGCGGCCTGGCAGTCACCGCGGACCATGCCCGTGGTCCACTGGATCGCGCCCAGCAGGTGCGAGCTGAACTGCTGGTCGGCGGTCCAGCTCTCGGTCGTGCGGCCCATGCCGGTGTAGAACGAGCGACCGCCGGAGTAGTCCCGGCACCAGGACACCGGGTGGAAGGCACCGTTCGCGCCCTCGCCCGCCTGGTACGTCGACTCCTCGACCTGCGCCACGGTGTGCACCTGGCCCACCGGGCTCGGGTTCCAGTTCAGCCACTGGTCGGAGCGGGTCCAGTTCAGCGGGAGCCCGGCGTTCGCGGGGTGTTGCCGGTCGGTCACGTCGATCACGGCCTGCTGCACGGTCTCCGGGCTCGCCGCGGGCCGGGTTCCGATCAGGCCGGTGAACCAGTCCGATGTGGACTGTGCACGGGCGGCGTCGTGCACGCCCACGAATCCGTTGCCCGCGGCGACGAACGCCTTGAGCGCGTCCTCCTGCTCGGCACTCAGCGTGACCCCGTTCGCGGACAGGAACACCACGCCGCGATAGCGGGCCAGGTTCGCCGGGGTGAAGGCGGCCGGGTCGGCCGCGACATCGGCCTGGAAGCCGCCGGTCCGGCCGAGCTCCTGCACCGCCGCGGCGGCCGTGCCCACCGGGTCGGCCTGACCGTCGGCGGGACCGTGGAAAACCAGGACCCGTACGGGATCCGCGGCAGCCTCCGCCGGGGCGGCTACCGGTGCCGCGAGCGCGGGCACAGCCGGCACCGCGGCCAGCAGGAGCAACGCGCACAACTGCCCGAGAACCCGTCGGAACCTGCCCCGCCTCCGGGGCGGCGAACCGCTCAGGAGCCGTCTCGATCTCCTCGGTTCGAAATCACGTCCGTTCCCCATACAATCCCTCGCCTCACATCGGATCTCGCTGCCGCGCAGGGGTTATGCCCTCACGGCGCCCTGATGACCGTGGTCAGATGAGCTTGTGCCGTGTGCAACGGCGGATCCGGAAGCGGGACAGCTGCGCCGGAACGCCGTCGAGATCTTCGGTCTGGTGCACGTTGGTGCAGTACGCGAGGTGGACTGTGCTGCCGTCGGAATGCCGGGACCACAACCGGTTCCCGTGCAGAACGGAGCTGGCGGCGAAGACCGTCTCGACCCGCGCTCGGATCGTCCACTTTGGACGAATTGCTCGACCGGGTTGCGCCGGTCATGTGGAAGTGCGAGTCGAAGACGCATCAGCGCTCCCGGAGTCGCAGCACGAGGTGAACGTCGTCGGGGATCGGGCGGCCCGCGGCGGTGCGCTCGCGGGCGAAATCGGTGAGCATGCGCGCGAGTTCGTCATCGGCGAGGCAACTCGACGGCGACCATCCCGCGGTAACCGATTTCGTCGAGAACATTCAGAACAGGTGAGAAGTCGAATCTCTTCGTGTGACAACGTTGTCGGTGGCCAGCGTGGCGCCGAACCACCATGGTTTGCCTCCCGCGCACCAAACGGCGACTGTGGCCGTTTCAGCCGGCGTCGCGGCGGGCAACGTCCGGACGTGCCATCCACTCTCGTGCAGGCAGTGCCATCACAGTCCGGGTGCGCGTCCTGCGTTCGTGCAGGCAAAGACTAAAGAGACTTTTAAATGCCTGTCAAGCAAAAGTGTCCGACTAACACTCAATAGTCGAGTAACTCCATCCAAAAGTCGGCATGTTCTAGACTTAATGTCGACAAAAGAGACGCGCTCCCCAGAGAAAGGACCCGCCGAGCATGCCGGTGAGTGAGGTACGGCCGGAGGGCGGCGCCCTCGGCCTGAGTGCGCTGTTCCAGCTGCTCCGGGACGGAAAACCGCGCACCCGAGCCGAACTGGCGGCCGAGACAGGACTCGCGCGCTCGACCATCGCCGAGCGCATCGAGTCGCTGCTGGCCACTGGCTTGCTCCGGCACGCCGACAAGGCCGGCTCGACCGGCGGACGGCCGCCGAGCATGTTCGCGTTCAACCCGGCCGCGCGCATGGTGCTCGGCGCTGACATCGGCGCCACCCACGTGAAGCTGGCGGTCGCGGACCTGTCCGGGCGGATCATCGCGGAGCAGGACCACGCGCTCGACATCGCGTCCGGACCCAGCGTGGTGCTGGGCTACGTGAGCGAGACGGGACGGGAGCTGCTGACCAAGGCCGAGCGCTCGGCAGGAGATCTGCTCGGCATCGGCGTCGGGCTGCCCGGGCCCGTCGAGCATGCCAGCGGGCGACCGGTCAATCCGCCGATCATGCCGGGCTGGAACGGGTTCGACGTGAAGGCCTACTTGCGCGAGCGGCTGGGCACCGAGGTCGCGCTGGTCGACAACGATGTGAACTTGATGGCGCTCGGCGAGCACCACACGCACTGGTCGGAGAAGCCGGACATGATGTTCGTGAAGGTCGCGACCGGCATCGGCAGCGGGCTGATCAGCGATGGCCGCCTGCATCGGGGCTCTCGCGGCGCGGCGGGCGACATGGGGCACGCGCAGGTTCCCCGCGGCGCCGAAATTCCCTGCCGCTGCGGCAATGTGGGCTGCCTGGAGGCGGTCGCCAGCGGCGCCGCGGTGGCGGCGAAGCTGACCGACCTGGGTGCGCAAGCCGAAAGCAGCAAGGACGTCCTGGAACTGATCCGCAGCGGCTCGGTCACGGCGTTGCAGCTGCTGCGGCAGGCAGGTCGGGACATCGGCGAGGTGCTCGCCACGGCAGTCAGCCTGTTCAACCCGTCAGTGATCGTCATCGGTGGATCGTTGTCCCAGGCCGGCGAGCACCTGATCGCCGGCGTGCGCGAGGTCGTCTACCGCCGGTCGCTCCCCCTGGCCACCGAGGAGCTGCGCATCGTCCAATCCCTGGCCGGAGACCAAGCAGGTGTCCTGGGCGCGGCCGCGATGGTGATCGACCACGCACTCTCCCCAACTCAGATGGAAAGCATCCTGGCCCAATGACAGCGTTGCCGTCCACGACACCCGCGCTGATCCCGGAGCACGACTCCGGCTGAGAGTCAGTTCGAATGCGGGATCCTGGCCAGCTCCAGGACGAGATCGCGCACGTCGGCAGCGGCAACGCGGTCCCGTTTCGCGGACTGGTCGCTGCACAGCAGCACGGGACCGTCCAGCGGATCGTCGGGCAGGCGGCCGTGCGTGCCCTTGACCCAACTTCCGCTGGTCGGGACGACATTCATCGCGTAGCGGAGGCCGAGCTTCTTGCGGGCCAACCCGAGCGCGGCGCGCAGCTTCACCGTCGGGTCGGCGGGGTCGAGGAACAGCTCGGCCGGGTCGTAGCCGGGTTTGCGGTGGATGTCGACGCCGCGCGCGAAGTCCGGTGCCCGTGCGTCGTCCAGCCAGTAGTAGTAGGTGAACCATGCGCCCTGCTCGGCGACGAGCACCAGCTCGCCCGCCCGCTCGTGGTCGAGGCCGAACTCGCCCTGCGCCACGCGGTCCAGCACCAGGTCCACACCGGGCAGGTCCTGGCACAGCTTCTTCACCGGCGCCACGTCGCCCGCGTTCGGGATGTAGACGTGCGCGACCTGGTGATCGGCGACCGCGAACGCTCGTGATGCCCACGGGTCGAGGTACTCCATTCCGTGCTGGGTGTAGACCTCGAGCAAGCCGGACTCCCGCAACATTCGGTTGAGATCGATCGGGCGGGAAGCAGGCGTGATGCCGTATTCGCTCACCACAACCACCGCGGTGCCCTGCGCTTGCGCGTCGTCCAGCAACGGCGCGACGGCGCGGTCCACATCCCGCACGGCTGCGAGCGCCTGTGGGCTGTCGGGTCCATGTCGTTGCAGGTCGTAGTCGAGGTGCGGCACGTAGGCCAACGTGAGGTCCGCTTCGGGCAGGAGCCGCCGGGTCGCTGCGACCACCCACTCGCTCGAGCGCAGCGATGCCGTCGGACCCCAGTAGTTGAACAGCGGGAACGAACCCAGCGCGTTGGTCAGCTCGTCGTGCAATTCCGGCGGTCGGGTGTAGCAGTCCGGCGATTTGCGTCCATCGGCGTGGTAAACAGGCCTCGGGGTGACGGTCCAGTCGGTGCTGGCGCCCATCGCATACCACCAGCACACGTTGGCCGTGCGATAGCCAGGGCGGGCGAGCCGGGCCGTCTCCCACACCTTTTCGCCCGCGACGAGCCGATTGTGCTGGCGCCACAGGTAGATCTCGCCCAGATCGCGGAAGTACCAGCCGTTGCCGACGATGCCGTGTTCGCGCGGGGCGAGACCGGTGAGCATGGTGGACTGCACCGAGCACGTGACAGCGGGCAGCACGGTCTCCAGCGGGGCCTGCCAACCCTGCCCGGCGAGCTCGCGGAGCCGAGGTGCGTGTTCGAGCAGTCGCGGCGTCAGCCCGACGACGTTGAGCAGCAGGATCTTGTTCACGAGGGCTCCAATCCGGCGCTTCGCATTCGATCGGCGACCCAGCGCAGTTCGCCCGCCAGCCCGGAGGTCAGCTCGGCGTCACTGCTCGGTCGCTGGTGCTCCGGCAGCACCGACCAGGTGTAGGTCTCCACCTCGACGTGGCCGGTGAGCGCGGACGGTCCGCCGAGCAGCGCATCCAGCGTGTTGCCGAGGGCGGTCCGGGTGGATTCCAGCGGCGGTTCCGGCTGCCGGTGGATCGGTACGTGGAAGTGCACCCGCCACGGCCCGTCGCCGGCCAGGGCGTCGCTGCCGTCGACCGCCTCCGGCAGGTCGTCGCGCGCGGTGATCCCACCAGGTCCGCGTTCCCGGACTTGGTGCAGGAAACGATCTTCGGCGTAGCAGGACAAAGCCTGGCGGGTCGCGGCACCGCCGGGACTCGGGGCGTGCAACGCCACGGACGCCTGAGTCTTCACGATCGGCAGCCCGGCCTCGGTGAGCCGACGCACCGCGTCGACCGGATCCTCGAACCCCACCGCGAGATGGCAGGCGTCGAGGCACAGTCCAATGTGGTCCGTATCCACATCCTTGAGCAGGTCGATTGCGTCGGAGATGGTTTCGACGATGCAGCCCGGCTCGGGCTCCAGCCCGACTCGGATGCGCTTGCCGCTCTCGGCCGCCAGTTCGGCCAGCCGTTCGGCGAGCCGGCCCAGCAGGTCGTTGGCACGCCGCTGCCGGTCGGCCGACCACGGCGTCCGCCACGCCAGCGGCACCGTGGAAATGCTGCCCTGCGCGACGTCTTCGGGTAGCAGCCGCGACAGCACCCGCGCGCAGTCCAGCGTGTAGTCCAGCCGCCGGGACTCCACCCAGTCCGGGTGGTACACCGCTCCTTTCACCACCGATTCGTGGAAACCCTGGTAGGGGAAAGCGTTGAGGGTGACGACCTCGAGCCCGTTCTCGTCCAGCGCCTTCCGCAGCCGGTCGAGATCGGGGTGGTCGGCCAGGTGCGCGGCCAGCGTGGCGGGCAGCCAGAGCCCGACGCCGAGCCGGTCGATGCCGAGTTCGGCGCGGATGCCACCGCCGAAGACGCGCACCTGGCGCAGCAGCCCGTCCAAGTCCTCGGCGGGGTGGACGTTTGTGCAGTACGCGAGGTGGACTCGGGTCCCGTCCCGATGGGTGAAGCGCATCGCAGTTCCTCCGCTGTGGCCATTCACCGCGGGCGTCGGCCGCGCAGCACCGAGTTGCCTTCGAACGTCTCCGCTTCATCGACGTCGATCGGGTCGAGCAGCAATCGTCCGCTCTGGCCGTAGAACTGGACCGGGTTGCACCACAGCAGGCGATCGACGTCGTCTTCGCTGAATCCGGCCTCGCGCATCGCGTGCCCGGTCCTGGCGGTCTTGAGCGGGTCGCTGCGGCCCCAGTCCGCCGCCGAGTTGACGATCATGCGCTCCAGGCCGCGGTCGGCGAGGATCCGCACCATCCGGTGCTCGTCCATCTTGGTGTCCGGGTAGATGGAGAAACCCAGCCAGCATCCGCTGGCCGCCACCAGGTCGACGGTGACCTCGTTGAGGTGGTCGATGAGCACGCGCTCCGGGGGCAACCCGGATGCTTCGACCAGCTCCAGGCTACGACGGGTGCCCTCGACCTTGTCGCGGTGCGGGGTGTGCACCAGTACCGGCAGGTCGTGCTCACCGGCCAGTTCGAGCTGCCGGGCGAAAGCCTTCTCCTCGTCGGATGTCATCGAGTCGAACCCGACCTCGCCGACGGCGACCACGCCGTCCTTGGCGAGGTAGCGCGGTAGCACGTCGAGCACCTCGCGGCACCGCGGATCGTTGGCCTCCTTGGGGTTGAGCGCGATGGTGCAGTGGTGCCGGATGCCGAACTGCGCGGCGCGGAATCGCTCCCAGCCGACAAGCGAGTCGAAGTAGTCGTGGAACGAGGCGGCACTGGTGCGGGGCTGGCCGAGCCAGAACGCCGGTTCGGTGACGGCGCGGACCCCGGCGGCGTACATGGCCTCGTAGTCGTCGGTGGTCCGGGAGGTCATGTGAATGTGGGGGTCAAAGATCCGCATTGTTCCTCCTTGTCCAGTCGCCGAGCAGGCGCTGGGCGTCGTGCGGTACCGGTCGTCCGGCGGCGCGTCGTTCGGCGATGTAGGCGTCGACCATGCGGGTCAGCTCGGCGTCGATGCGATCGGCGACGCCGGAGATCGCATCCAGCGGCACGCCGGTGAACAGGCATTTGAGCACGCCGTGCCGCCAGGCGTGGCCGTCCAGGTGTCGTGCCGCATACGCCCCGAGGGCTGCGGCGATCAGCCGAGTGTCGTTGCTGCGCAATGCATCGACGACCAGCGGCAGGGCTGCGCCGCCGATGTCGAGGTGATCGAGTGCGCGCAGCACCGCGCGTTTCTCGTCGGCATCGCCGTACCGGTAGAGCGCCGCGACTTCCTCCGCGTGCTCGGCGGGATTCCAGTGCCGCGCTGCGGTGCGCAGGAGCGCGCCCCGGACGTGATCCTCGATGCGCGGTGCGATCAGCCCGTCCGGGTCGGCCGGGTCGGTGGGGCCACGGGCGATCGACCGCGCCACCGCGGGGAAGAGCACCGCGATCCGTGCCGGGGTGGCCGCCACCTCGTCAAGCGCCTCGTACAGCCGGGCTTGCGCTGCGGGTTCGAGCAGTGCGGCCAAGTCCGCGGACGTCATCCGGCCACCTCCGATGCGGTGAACTCCGCCTCGGCGGCGCGCAATGCATCCAGCGAGCGCGCGGCGACAGCGGGTGCGGCATGGGCGTGGCGGGGCAGCTCCACGCTCACCAGCCCCTGGTAGCCGATGTCGAGAAGCGCCCCCAGCGTGGCCGAGAGGTCCACCTCGCCGTCACCGAACTCGAGGTGCTCGTGCACACCGGGGCGCATGTCGTCGGCCTGCACGTTGCCCAGCAGCGGGCCTACCTCGCGAACGCAGTCCTGCGGTGGGACCGGTTCGTTGCACACGCAGTGTCCGATGTCGATGGTCATGGCCAGCCGGGGCGGCCCGCCAAGCCTGCGGCGCAACTCGGCGACCCCGGCGAGGGTGTCGATGAACATCCCCGGCTCCGGTTCGAACGCGCAGCGCACGTCCCGGCGCTCGGCCTCGCGGAGCACCTCCGCGACGCCGCTGATGAGTCGCTCCCATCCGTGCTCCGCGGGCACTCCACGCGGGAGCGTGCCGGACCAGAACGACACCGCCTCCGCACCGAGCGCCTCGGCGACCTGGACCGCGCGCTGCAGGTAGTCGATCCGCCGCTCGCGCCCGGCGTTGGACACGAGCGTCGGTTCGTGCTTGCGCCACGGGTCCATGACGTAGCGGGCGCCCGTCTCGATCACGACAGCGAGGTCCAGCGCTTCGAGGCGGCGGCGGACCGCGTCGGTGCGCGCGGCGAGATCGGGTGCGAACGGATCGAGGTGCGGGTGGTCGAGTGTGAGCGCGACTCCCTGGTAGCCAAGCTCCGCGAGTACGACCAGGGCCTCGTCAAGGCGGTGACCGGTAAAGCCGTTGGTGCCATAGCCGAACCGAAGGCTCATGTCGGCGACACCACCTTCGACGCCGCCCGCGCCAGCGGCCCGGCGGCGAGCAGACCACCAGCGAGCGCGACCGCGCCGTTCCTGGAGACCAGCGCCGCCTGCAGGCCGATGACGCCACGCACCCCGGAGGCGGTCGCGGCGCGGATGGTGGCCGCGTCCGGGTTCCGCACCGCGCGGGCCTGAGCCTGCCCGACCGTCACCGCGTATGCGCCCGCGAACGCCGCGGTGGCAGCCGACGCCCAACGGGAGCGGCGAGGCAGCGCGGCCACTGCTGCGGCGGCGGACGTGGCCGCCAGGGCAGTCCAGCCCGCGCGCCGCGAACCGCCGTGCACCTCGCCTCGGCTCAACCACGTGACTCCCAAGGTGTGCACGGCGACGGCGCAGGCGGGGACCGCGGCCTGCGGTCGCCCCCCTGCGCCGAGCAGCACATCGAGTCCACGGGCCAGTGCCATGACGGCAGGACCGGCGTTGGTCTGCTTGGCAACGAGGTCGTAGGTCCACGCCGCAGCAGCCACCGGCACTGCGACTCGGAGCGCGGTGCGGCCGCCCGCGGCGTTGGCGACCCCCAGACCGGCCGCGGTCAGCCCGATGGCCAGCACCAGCGCCTCACCGGGCCGCACCCGGCCAGAGGGGATCGGTCGTTCCGGGCGTTCCACCGCATCCAGCTCGCGGTCGGCGTAGTCGTTGAGCGCCATGCCGGCGAGGTAGAAGCACGCCGAGGCCATCGGCATGGCCCAGCCACGCTTGCCGTAGGGCCAGCCGGCGGCAGAGCCCCCGACGAGACTGTCGCCGGGGACGGTGAGCACGGCAGGCAACCGCACCAGCTCGACCACATCCCGCGCCCTCATCCGGCCACCGACCCGATCCGCTGGCACCACTCGACCAGCGCGCGCCATTGCCCACCGAGGTCGTGGCCGCTGTCACCAGCAGGGTCCTTGAAGAAGAAGCCGAGCTCGCCGAGCGGGCCGACCGCCCCGACCTGGCCGGCCCGCGCCACCAGTCTGGCGAGGTCGAGGACCAGCGGAGCGGCGAGCGCTGAGTCGCAGCCCTGCCAGGTGAACTGCATCGACATCCGCGTGCCGAGGAAGCCCTCGAACGACACCAGGTCCCATGCCGTCTTCCAGTCGCCGAGGTCGGGGAGGTAGTCGATGTGCATGGGGCCATCCACCGGATGGCCGAGGATCGCGCCGAGCCCCTTGCCCTTGGACTGCGTCTTGCTCTCCGCGTTGGCCGGATCGGCGAGGGCTTGCCCGTCCCCACCGCCGAGCAGGTTGTACGACGCCCAGGACCGCACCCGCAGCGCACGGGTGGCGAACATCGGTGCGAGCGCCGACTTGAGCAACGTCTCCCCCGTCTTCCCATCAGATCCCGCCCACGGCAGTCCCACCCGCTCGGCGAGCTGGCTGATCGCGGGCAGCCGGGGACCCGGACTCGGGGTGAACGCGACGAGCGGGCAGCCCGCACGCAGCGCCGCGTAGGCGTACACGCCGCTGAGCGGCAGCGGCGACTCTCCCGCCGCCAACGCCCGATCCAGTTCGTCCAAATCGGACAGTTCGGAGGTCTGCTCGACCGGCGCCTCCGTGGTGGACACATCGACGACGACGACCTGGTCCAGCGCGTGCGCGGCGCGGAAACCGGCCATGTCACCGCTGATCCGCTCGATCGCGTCGCGCTGGGTCCCCTCGTCCGCCGTGACGCCCGCGCGGATGCGGCCGTCCACCTCGACCAGCCCGTGGTGCAACGTCCGGGCCAGCTCGATGTCGAACACCCCACCGCCCGCCAGCGATTCGGCGCGTTTGGGCAGCGAGTCACCGACGATGTCGTGGCCGCCGATCAGGAGGTCTTCCACGCCGGGCGGCCGCGCCGCCGCCACCTCGGCGAGATCGGCGACGCATCCCGTGCGCTGGGTCAGCCCCGCCGTCAGGGCGAGCGCGCCGACGGTGGCTGTGGTGGCCACCGACCCCCGCGCGCCGATGAACCACACTCCGGTCCTTGGTGTCATCCTCTTGGGCCTCCCTTGGTGTTGGCGTGGGGGAACTGCGGGCCCCGGATGCGGTGTTGCCCGACCGCCTCCGATGCCCGGCACGCATCAGCCCGTCGGCTGGAGCACGACCTCGTCATCACCGGACAGCGGTGGCAGCCCATCGACACCCGGGTCGGTGTAGGTCGCGTGGAACACCCCGCGCAAATCGTCGGTTGCGGGGTCGTGACCTTCCGGCACGGTGGTCTGGATCGACCCGGAGCAGCCGGACGCCGTCGTCTGCGGATGGCCGTGATCGTCGTGGCCGAGGACGTAGGTCACCTCGACCCGCGAGCAGTCGACCGGCTGATCGTCGGTCACCGAAATCTCGAAGTTGATCAGGTCGCCGAACTTGAACTGCTGCCCGTCGACCGGGGTACCGAACCGGACTAGCGGCGCGGCATTGCCGACCACGATGTCGACCTGAGCCACACCGGTCTTGCCCGTGTTCGGGCCGCCGGTGTCGGTCACCTGCAACGTCGCGGTGTAGGCACCGTTCTCGGTGTAGGTGTGGGTCGGGTTCGGCTCACGCGAGTCGACAGCTCCGTCGGAGTTGAAGTCCCATTCGTACCGCAACCGGTTGCCATCGGCGTCCTCGGTGCCCTGGCTGGAGAACGACACCGTGAGCGGTGCGTGCCCGTTCTCCACGTTGGCCGACGCCTGCGCGTGCGGGCTGTGGTTGCCGCCGGGGCCGATGTAGTCGATGCGCGACAGCGCCGCTTCGGGGTTCTCGCCGAAGTAGCCCTTGCCGTACTCCAGCACGTAAAGCGCCCCGTTCGGGCCGAACTCCATGTCCATCGGGCCGGACAGCGGGACCGACGGCAGCACGTCCTCGATGCGGTTCAACGCGCCGGAGGCGTCGAGCCGGAAACCCTTGATGTAGTCCCGGGTCCACTCGTAGAACAGCGGAATGCCGTCGTAGTACTGCGGCCACGCGACCGGAGCACGGCCTTGCGTCGCCCGCTGGTCGTAGCGGTAGGCCGGTCCCGCCATCGGCCCGATCCCGCCGGCGCCCAGCTCGGGAAACTCCTCCGACTGGTCGTAGCCGTACCACACCTGCGGCTGAGCGACCGGCGGCAGTTGCTCGAGGCCGGTGTTGTGCGGCGACTCGTTCACCGGAGCCGAGCAGTTGAACGGCGCGCCCGAAGTGCCGGTGGCGAAGTCGTAATCCACGTACGGGTGCTCGGCGGTCTCGCAGTAAGGCCAGCCGTAGTTGCCCGCCTCGCGGGCGACGAACCACTTGCCTTGTCCCGCCGGCCCGCGCTTCGGATCGGCATTCCCGGCATCCGGCGAGTAGTCGGCCACGTAGAGCGCATCGGTCTTCCGGTCGAGCTCGATCCGGAACGGGTTCCGCAAACCCATCAGGTAGATCTCCGGGCGCGTGTTCGGCGTCCCCGGCGCGAAAAGGTTGCCGTCCGGGATCGTGTACGAACCGCCCTCGCCGACCTTGATCCGCAGAACTTTGCCCCGCAGGTCGTTGGTGTTGGCGGCAGTGCGCTGCGCGTCGAAGGCCGGATTGCGGCCTTCGCGCTCATCGATCGGCGCGTAGCCGCCAGAGGCGAACGGATTAGTGTCGTCCCCTGTGGACAGATACAGGTTGCCCTTGCTGTCGAAGACGATGTCGCCACCGACGTGGCAGCAGAGGCCCCTGTCGACGTCGACATCGAGGATCTTCTGCTCGGTGGACAGGTCGAGCGCGTCTCCGTTGAGCTGGAAACGCGACAGCCGCAGCGCGCCGTGGAACGGCTGGAACTGGTCGGGAGTGCCGAACTCCGGTGCGTCACCCTCGTTGACGTCCGGAGTGGACGGATCGTCGGTCGGTGTGTTCATCGGCGGCGAGTAGTACAGGTAGACCCACCTGTTCGTCGTGCCGTTGAAGCCGGGGTCGATCGCGACGCTCTGCAGGCCCTCCTCGTCGTGCTGGTAGACGTCCAACTTGGCCGCGACGGTGTTGCGGCCGGAGTCCGCGTGGTGCATCCCGACCTCGCCCTGGCGAGTGGTGTGCAGCACGCTGCCGTCCGGGAGAACGGCGAGGTCCATCGGCTCGCCGGGGCTGTCGTTGAGGACCACCTTCTGGAACTCGGTGTCCGGTGGCGGTCCTTCGGCGGCCACCGCCGGTGAGATCAGCAGTGCCGTGGTCACGGCGGTCGTCACCGCCAGCAAAGGTACTCGTCGCATGGCGACCTCTCATCGGATTGCGAATCGCACGGGGAAGAATGCGGACGTGCTTTTCCCACCCCCGAATCGCCCGGCGGCGGGAACCGCTTCTCGTGGAGAGCTGGGAAAGGTGAACGCAGCGGTGATTACCCGCGCAGTTCGCGGAGGTAGGAGTAGCCGACCTCGGCGGTCTGCCGCGGGCTGAGGTCCGGGGTGTCGTTCTCGACGATGTACTCCAACACCGAATGCGCTCGGAAGATTCGCTCGAAGTCGATGTGGCCGGTACCCAGGTCGGCCATATCACCGTCCTCGACGTGCCGGTCCTTGACGTGGTACTGCAGCACGGGCTGCGGTGCGGACCGGATCACGTCGATGGTGAAACCCTCGGGGTCGCTCGCCCCTTCGCCGCTTTCGATCCCGCCCCGCACGGCCCAGTAGAGGTCGACCTCGAGGTGCACCAGGCCGGGGTCCAGCTCGGAGGTCAGCACCTGCCACGGCGTCACGCCACCGAGGTCGGTGGTGAACTCGTGCGCGTGGTTGTGGTAGCCGTAGCGGATCCCGGCCGCCCGAGCAGCCGCGGCCTCCTGGTTCATCCGCTCGGCCCACCGCTTCCAGTCGTCGCGGTTCGGGGAGTTCAGATACGGCACGACCATGAACGACTGGCCCAGCGTGCGGGCGTTGTCGATCTTGGTCTGCAGCGCCGAATCGTCGTTGGAGATGCCGTCGTGGCTCGATGTCGCGGAGATCCCGATGCCGTCGTAGAAGCTCCGCAGTTCACTCGCGCTGCGGCCGAAGTATCCGAGCGCCTGCTCCACCTTGGGATAGCCGATGCCGGCGAGCGAGCGCAGCGTCTCGTCGAAGCCGGGTTCGCCCTGCAGGGCTGCGCGCATCGTCCACAGCTGGATGCTGATCAGGCCGGGCGGCACCAGCGGCCGGCCGGTCGGCAGTGCCGTCGCGTGCGCGTTGGGAGCCACCGCGCCCGCGGCGAGCAGGCCGGCACCGGCCGCGCCGACGATGCGCAACGCGCTCCGCCGGGAAAGGCGCTTCTCACCGAGGGATCGGGCAAGAGCACCGTAGCCGTCGAATCCGAAACACATCGTTCATGCACTCCTTCGCTCTACTGCTGCGGAGAACTGAAGGCCGCGTCGAATGCCGCGTCCGATGGTTCGAAGAGCTGGTCGCGCACGAAGCGCAGTGCTTCCGGAGCGCCGCGCAGACGGTCCATTCCGGCGTCTTCCCACTCGATCGAGATCGGACCGTCGTAGCCGATCGAGTTCAGCACCCGGAAGCACGTTTCCCACGGCACGTCGCCGCGCCCGGTGGACACGAAGTCCCAGCCGCGCCGGGGGTCACCCCAGGGCAGGTGGGAGCCGAGCCTGCCGTTGCGGCCGTTGCCGAGGTTGCGCTTGGTGTCCTTGCAGTCCACGTGGTAAATGCGGTCGGCGAAGTCGACGAGGAAGCCGACCGGGTCGATGTCCTGCCAGATCATGTGGCTCGGGTCCCAGTTCAGCCCGAATGCCTCCCGATGGCCGATGGCCTCCAGGGTGCGGACGGTGGACCAGTAGTCGTAGGCGGTTTCCGACGGGTGCACCTCGAGCGCGAACCGCACTCCTTCAGCGTCGAAGACATCCATGATCGGGTTCCACCGGTCGGCGAAATCCTGGTAGCCGGCTTCGACGAGTTCGGCCGGCACCGGCGGGAACATGGCCACGTACTTCCAGATCGCCGAACCGGTGAAGCCGACGACCGTGCGGACCCCGAGCTTCGCCGCGACCCGCGCGGTGTGCTTCATCTCCTCGGCCGCGCGCTGCCGCACGCCCTCCGGAGCACCATCGCCCCACACTCGATCGGACAGGATGGCCTGATGCCTGGCGTCGATCGGGTCGTCGCACACCGCCTGGCCCTTGAGGTGGTTGGAGATCGCCCACACGTCGAGTCCGTACCTGTGCAGGATGTCCACACGGGACTGCAGGTACGAGTCGTCCTCGACGGCGCGCCAGACGTCGAGGTGATCGCCCCAGCAGGCGATCTCCAGCCCGTCGTAGCCCCACTCCGCGGCCAACCGGGCCACCTCTTCGAACGGCAGGTCAGCCCACTGCCCGGTGAACAGCGTGACCGGACGTCCCATCACACGGCCTCCTTCGGCAAGTCGGTGCCGGCCGGCAGCGCGGGCGGGCGTCGCATGGCCCGCATGCGGATCTCCTCCCGCATCAGGAAACGAAGCCGACGTCGAGGTACTGGTCGACGTTCTCGCGGGTCACCACGGCCGAATAGGTCGTCACCGAGCGCGGGACCTCGTGTTCGGCCAGATCGTTCATGCCGCGCGACTGAACGAGCAGCCGTGCCAGTGAAATCGCCGAAGAGCACATGGACGGGTTGTAGAGCACGGTCGCGCGCACGACGCCGTTGCCGGCCTTGATGCGGTCCATCATCTGCCGCGAGCCCGCACCGCCGACCAGGAAGAAGTCGTTGCGCCCGGCGGCCTCGACCGCCGACAGCACGCCGATGCCCTGGTCGTCGTCGTGGTTCCACACGGCGTCCAGGTGCGAGGCGGCCTGCAGCAGGTTGGTCATCTGCCGTTCGCCGGTCTCGGCGGTGAACTCGGCGGCCACCCTGCGCTCGACCCGCAGCCCGTGCCGGGCCAGGCCGTCGCGGAAACCGGCACTGCGCTCCTGGGTCAAGGGCAGCGAGTCGGTCCCCGCGACCTCGGCGATCACCGGGGCGGCCACGTTGGCGCGCCGGAGCTCGGCCGCGATGTAGTCGGCGGCGTTGACGCCCATGCCGTAGTTGTCGCCACCGATCCACACCCGGTAGGCGTCCGGCGAGGCGAAGACGCGGTCCACGTTGACCACCGGGATTCCCGCGCGCATCGCGCGAAGCGCGACGTCCGTCATCGCCTTGCCATCGGCGGGCAGCAGCACGAGCACGTCGACCTTGGCGTTGATCAACGTCTCGACCTGGGCGATCTGCTGGCTGACGTCGCTGCCGCCCTCGGTGGGCCGGAACGTCACGTCCGGTAGCTTCTCGGCCTGGGCGCGGGCGTTGGTGGTCATCGCCGCCATCCAGCCGTGATCGGCGGCGGGGGCCGAGAACCCGATCGTCACGGGCTTTCCGGGAGCGGCGTTGTCGCCACCCGCCGCGACAGCAGCCGGGTTCTCCTGCTGCGGCGGGGTATTGGCCAGGCATCCGGTCAGCACCGCGGAAGCACCGATCGCACCGGTACCGAACAGAAGTCTTCGACGCGTTGTTTCGGGCACGGACGTCATGCGTTCCTCCACAACATTGGGGTGAGACGAGGAATTCAGTGCAGATCGGCGCGGCGTCGGGTACGGGCCTGCACCAACACGGCGAGGACGATGATCGCGCCCTTGGCGATGTTCTGGATGTCGGTTTCCAGGTTGTTGAGGGTGAACACATTGCTGAGCGTGGTGAAGATGAGCACGCCGAGCAAGGTTCCGGTCATACTGCCACGTCCGCCGGAAAGCAGGGTACCGCCGATCACCACGGCCGCAATAGCGTCGAGTTCGTAGAACAGGCCGTTGGTCGAGGCGCCCGAGGTGGTTCGCGCCACGACCATGATCGCGGCCACGGCGCAGCAGAACCCGGCCAGTGCGTAGACCAACGCGGTGTGGCGGCGAACGTTGATCCCGGCCAGCCGGGCGGCCTCCGCGTTGCCGCCGACGGCCAGCGTGCGGCGGCCGAAAGTGGTGCGGTTGAGCAGGATCCATCCCGCAGCGAAGACCACTGCGAAGATCCAGATCAGCACTGGCACCCCCAACAGGTCGGCCTTGAACACCGCGCCGAAGCCCGGGGCGTCGACGACCTGCGTCTGCCGTCCGCTGATGCGCTCGGCCAGGCCGCGCGCGGACGCCATCATGGCCAGCGTCGCGATGAACGGCACCACGCGCCCGTAGGAGACGAGCAATCCGTTGACCAGGCCGCAGCCGGTGCCCACCAACAACGCGCACAGCACCATCACACCCACGCCGTAGGACTGGGTTGCCCAGGTCGTCATCCAGACGCTGGAAAGCGCCACGATCGAGCCGACCGACAAGTCGATCCCGCCAGCCGAGATGACGAACGTCATGCCCACGCTGACCACGCCGATCGCAGCGGCCAACCGCAGAACCGTGGAGATGTTGCCTTCCGTGAGGAAGGCGTCAGGTCGCGTCACGTAGCCGACCACGCACAGTGCTATTAGGACGACGAACAGCGCCGTCAGCCGGATGTCGGCGCGCGACCACCAACGGCCCAGTTTGGACGCCGAGGTGGGGACCGGTGCAGTGAGTGTCCGCTCATTCATCTCGCCGGTGCCTCCATGACCATGTCGAGCACGTCGGACTCCGTGAGCTCACCTGCCGCAGCGGTGTGCACCACCACCCCGTCGCGCAGCACCAGCACCCGATCGGACAGCGCCAGCACTTCGGGGATGTCGCTGGAAACGACCACGATCGCCAGCCCGTCTTCGGCGAGCTGCCGCATCAGCGCGTAGATCTCGGCTCGCGCCCCGACGTCAACACCCCGTGTGGGTTCGTCGAGCAGCAGGACGCGGCAACCGCGCAACACCCATCGGCTGATCACGACCTTCTGCTGGTTCCCGCCGGACAAGGCGGAGATCGGCCGTTCCGGATCGGGCGGGCGGAGCTGCAGCCGATTGGCTACGTCGCGGGTGCTGGCGAGTTCTGCGCCGCGGCGGGTGAAACCCAGTCTGCTGTGCCGAGCCAGCGACGCCAGGGTCACGTTCTCCGCCACCCTCATCTGCGGCAACAACGCCTGGCTCTTCCGTTCTTCGGGGGTCAGACCGATTCCCGCTGACACCGCGGCACCGATGCTGCCAGCGCGAACCCTGCGACCACCGACCCGGACTTCACCGGAGTCCGGCGCGCGGGCACCGAAAACCGTCTCCAGCACTTCGCTCCGTCCGCACCCGACGAGCCCAGCCAGACCGACGATCTCCCCGGCGTGCACGGTGAAGCTCACATCGTCGAACTCACCACGCCGCCGCAGCCCCTGCACCTCCAGCACGGGCCGATCGGTTGCCGCGCTGCTCACGTTCTCGACCGTGGGGGCTTCCCCGCCGGTCATCAGTGCTACGAGCTCGCTCGTGGGCGTCTCAGAGACCGGGAGACCCACCGCCACGGTGCGGCCGTCCTTGAGGACGGTGACCCGGTCGGCGATGCGCCGGATTTCCGCCATGCGGTGGGAGATGTAGACGACAGCCACGCCGTCAGCGGTGAGTTCGTCCATGACGCGGAACAGGTTGTCGACCTCGCCGGCGGACAACGCAGCCGTCGGCTCATCCATGATGATCAGCTTTGCCTGGTGGCCGAGCGCGCGGGCCATCGACACCAGCTGCCGCGCCGCCGCCGATAGTTCGCCCACCTGCGTGTCTGGGTCGATTTCCGGATGTCCCAGTCTCGCCATCAGCTCCGCCGCCGCGCGTCGGGCCGTACCACGTCGGCTGAATCCCGCGGCGGCCGGTTCGTGGCCGAGGAAGATGTTCTCCGCCACGCTCAATCCGGGCACGAGGTCGAGTTCCTGGTACATCGCAGCGATCCCGCGTCGCAACGCAGCGGCGGGTGAACCCAGCGAGATGTGTGCACCCCGCCAGGAGATCGACCCGCTGTCCGGGGCGTGCGCTCCGGACAGCACCTTGATCAGAGTGGACTTCCCGGCACCGTTCTGCCCGAGCAGGCAGTGCACCTCGCCCGCACGCACCCGCAGATCGACACCGTCGAGCGCGCGCACGCCGGGGAAGACCTTGACGACGTCGGACACCACCAGCAGGTCGCCGCTCTCAGTCATCTGCCGTCCTCCCGGACCGGGATCCACCGGCTGTGGTGCGCGGCGCTGCGTTGCACGGCGTCCAGCACCCGTTGCACGCGCAGCCCGGAATCGAAGTCGGGGCTCGGCGTTGTCCGGTCAGCGATCGCGGTGACGAAGTCGCGCAGTTCGTGAACGAAGGTGTGCTCGTACCCCAGCACGTGCCCCGGCGGGTACCACGCCTCCAGGTACGGGTGCTGGGGCTCGGTGACCAGGATGCGCCGGAATCCGGCGGTGTCAGCGGGGTCCGCGGCATCGTGGAAGGCGAGCTCGTTCATCGATTCGAAGTCGAAGGCGAGACTTCCCGCACTGCCGTTGATCTCGATGCGCAGACCGTTCTTGCGTCCGGTGGCATAGCGCGTCGCCTCGAAAGTGCCGAGCGCACCGTCGCGGAACCGCGCGGTGAATATCGCGGTGTCGTCGACGGTCACCGGTCCAGTGCGCGCGGGGTCTTTGAGCAGCGGACGCTCGGCCACGAACGTTTCCATCGCCCCCGAGACGGCGACGATCTCCTCCCCCACCAAGTACTGCGCGAGGTCGACGAGGTGCGCGCCCAGGTCACCGAGCGCGCCGGATCCGGCTCGTTCGGCGCGCAACCGCCAGGTCAGCGGCGAATTCGGGTCGACCAGCCAGTCCTGCAGGTAGTTCGCCCGAACGTGGCGGACCTGCCCGATTCGGCCCCGCTCCACCAGCGACCGGGCAAGTGCCAGCGCGGGAACGCGACGGTAGTTGAACCCGACCATGGCAAGGATTCCGGTGCGCCGCGCGCGATCCGCGGCTTCAGCCATTGCCACCGCCTCGGTGACCGAGTTGGCCAGCGGCTTCTCGCACAGCACGTGCTTGCCTGCTTCCAACGCACTGACGGCGATCTCGGCGTGAGTGTCCCCAGGTGTGCAGATGTCAACGACGTGCACGTCGTCTCGCAACAGCACGGACTTCCAGTCATCGCTGGATTCCTGCCAGCTCAATCTGGCCGCAGCCGTACTCGCAGCGTCCTTGCTGCGCCCGCACAGCACCACCAGCTCGGGCTGTGCGGGCAGATCGAAGACCCGTCCCACAGTCCGCCACGCGTGCGAATGAACCGCCCCCATGAAGGCGTGGCCCACCAATGCGACTCCGAGTGTGTTCATCCGTCCTCCTGTGTCCAGCGGAGCCCTGTCTGCGGGCATCCGCCGAGCAGCTGGTTCACGACGCGGGAGACACGCCGAGAACGTGGTCACTGATCATTCCGGCGGCGCCCACGATTCCGGCGTTGTCGCCGAGTTCGGACAGCACGATCGGTAGGCTGCTGGTGGCCAGCGGGGTCGAGCGCCGATACAGCTCACTGCGCACCTCCGCCAGCAGCACGTGCCCGAGCTTCGAAACGCCTCCGCCGACGACGATCATCGCGGGGTTGCAGAAGTTCACCAGCCCGGCCAGCACCCGGCCCAATCGGCGCCCACCGTCCCGGACCAGCCCGAGTGCCTGCGGGTCTCCAGAACGCATGGCAATCCCGACGTCTCGTGCGGTGAGCGCCTCGAGCCCGATGAGACGTTCTTGCAGTCCCGGGGACTCGCCGCTCTGCGCGAGAGCAGTGGCATCTCGCGACAGGGCTGCGCCGCTGAACCACGCTTCGAGACAACCGGTCCGGCCACAGCTGCACACCGGTCCCGTGTCGTGCACGGCGATGTGCCCGATGTCCCCGGCGCTGCCGTTGCTGCCCCGCAAAACGCTGTTGCCGACGACGATGCCGCAGCCGATTCCGGTGCCGATCTTGACGAAGAGGAAGTCCGGCACCGACTGGGCCACCCCGCCGTACATCTCGCCAACGGCCATCAGGTTGACGTCGTTGTCGACCAGGACTGGGCAGTCGAACTGCTGCATGACGTGCTCGCGCACCGGATACCGGTCCCAACCGGGCATGATCGGCGGGGATACGGTGAACCCGTCGCGGAAGCTCACCGGCCCGGGCACCCCGATCCCGATGCCGTCGAGCGTCGGCAGATGACCCTCGCTCCGCAACTTGCCGATCATCTCCACAGCGCGGCCGAGGACCGGCTCCGGACCTGCGTCGATGTCGATGGCCTCGCTGGTGTGCGCCACGATTTCGAGGCGACCGTCGATTATGCCGACGTCGAGCGAGGTAGCGCCAATGTCCACACCGACGAACCGCAGTCGTCGGGACAACTGAACCAGGCCCGACCGGCGGCCGCCTCGGGACTCGGCCTTACCGGACTTCTCCACGAACCCCAGTTCCTCCAGCCGCGCCAACTCCTGGCCGATCTTGGAGCGCGACAGCGCGAGCTGTGCTGCCAGTTCCGCCGCCGCTTGCGGTCCGTTGTGCCGCAATGACGTGAGAACCCGTGCCTGGTGAGTGTTCTCCGGTTGCACCGACTACCCCACTTCTTGCACAAGGCGAATGAAGTTCGTCACAGAGTAGGAGAAGTGGTTCCCCGGACGTCAAGGAAGGCTTCGCGAACTCACCCGAACAGCCGCAGGAAGCGTCTACACAGCGTCCAAAGAGGACGGACAGGGCGAGTCACATGACCTTCCCGATGAGCAACACAAAACACAACTGCGGCATTGATACCTACGGAGCAGTGCATTGGACTAGATGCCCCCGTTACCGCTCACAAGCACCAGTAGGTGCGCGTGTGCGGTCTGCGGCATGAGAATGCTTCCGTCTGGCTGAGCCCGGCCGCCTGCGGTGGAAGCAACCACACCATGCTTAGCAAATGGGCGCGCCCCTATTTGATTGTGTCCGACGGATTGATTGCTGTGGCCTCGTGGTGCCCGAGGTCGATCAGGCGGGTTCGCAGGCATCGAAAGCTCGAGTTCTAGACGGCCGAACATCCGCCACTTACTCTCAGCATCAGGTTCCCAGGCGGCGACCAGCGCTGCAGTCTCCAGCGGCGGACACGCCGACAAGTCTTCGGTGCTGTAGGGGGACCTCCCGAAGCTGACTTCCCACCGCGGACGCCGATTGCCAGTCAACGCCTGTGGATTCGGGATGCCATGACGTTCGCTAACGAAGTCAATAGTGTCTCGCCAGGCAGTGAGAACGTACTCGGGAAGTACCGCCGCCCACCGCCGTGTGCGAGCCCAGTCATCAGGGATCCGATCTTCGCCGTCGGCTGGGGCGCGCAATGGTGTCCCCAACGCCTCGGTCCACGCGACGAGGTCTTCGGCAGCGGGCTTATATGCCAGGATATCGGCCACGAGTGCGAGGTCCTCGGCAGTTGCGGTCGGCGACGCCAAGCGACCGGCGATATGGGCGATCTTGTCCCACAAGGGGACGGCCTCGGCACCCGTCATGACATGGCAGCGAAGGCGTTCACCGACTTCGCCCTGCATCGTCCCCAACCATTTCAACGGGGCTGCCCAGGTTTTGGTTGACACCTGATGTGTG
Source organism: Saccharopolyspora sp. NPDC002376 (assembly GCF_053593195.1). NCBI lineage: Bacteria > Bacillati > Actinomycetota > Actinomycetes > Pseudonocardiales > Pseudonocardiaceae > Saccharopolyspora > Saccharopolyspora sp. NPDC002376. The sequence continues at coordinate 186 of NZ_JBSFBZ010000074.1, read as the reverse complement.
AGGCACGCGCCTCACCTGGAAGGATGCGACCGTGCCCAAGCCCTACCCGCAGGAGTTTCGTGATGATGTGGTCGCTGTGGCCCGTCGTGGCGAGGCTCCGTTGAAGCAGATCGCCAAGGATTTCGGGATCTCCGAGTCTTGCCTGGCCAACTGGTTGCGTGCCGCCGACGTCGAGGACGGTAAGCG
>NZ_JBSFBZ010000073.1:0-32663 GCF_053593195.1 Saccharopolyspora sp. NPDC002376 | reverse complement strand
ATGATCTTGTGGTGAGACCTTCTTCTACCAGGACCCCACGCCCACATCGCCTTCAGGCCCCCAGCCCTCCCCATTCCACTGAGATCACCTCATTGGAATCGCGGAGTGGGGTGGACGGAACGGTGCGAGACTGAGGCGCATGACTTCGTTGACCTTGCCGGAGGAGTTCGTCCTCCTGCTGCAGCGGGAGAACGGCTCGTACCACTCGACGTGCGATCACACCGGCGCCGCCGAGCTCGGCGAGCTGGTGCTGCAACGCAGGGTTTCGTTCATCGGCAAGAAGATCCAGGTGGACGATCCGAGCCCCAGCGGTGTCGACTGGATCGACGAATCCATCGGCTACCTGCAGCAGAAGTCGGGGCCACGGAACAAACCGGTGGCGGCCGCGACCTTCATCCAGAGCCGACGCGGCGCGCGCAAGCGGCACTGCGCCGACCTGGCGCAGCGAGAGCTGATGCGGCACGAGCAGCGGACCGTGCTGTTCATCCCGTACAACAAGTACTTTCCGCACGTGGAGACGCGCAACGCGCTGATCGTCGAGCTGCGCTCGATCGCCCGCGACGAACGCGAGCTGGACAACCGATCGACGCTGCTCGCGGCGCTGGTGCACGCGACCGGCCTGGGCAACCACCTCGGCTTCGAACGCGCCGAGCGCAAGCGGTTGAAGGAGATCAGCAAGGGCGAAGCCCTCGGCAAGGCGGTCGAGCAGGTGATCGCGGCGGCGACCGCGGTGATCACCACCGCCGCCATCACGGTGACCGCGACCGCCGGAGGCAGCTGAGCGCTGAACCCAAGCGGTCATTTTTAGGCAGAACTGACTCCCGCCCACGGCGTCGCGGCATTGGGGGAGGCCGCGGGCATAGGATCGTCGTGTGGATCGTGTTGCCGTTTCGAAGACCGTTGATCGGGTGTGGGACGAGTCCGTCCTGCCGAGCCTGTCGGAGCTGGTGGAGATCCCAGCAGTCTCCCCCGCCTTCGACGCCGACTGGGTCGAGTCCGGACATCTCGACGCCGCCGTGGAGCACGTGCGCCGGTGGATCACCGCGCGCGGCATCGAAGGCGCTGAGCTCGAGGTCGTCCGACTGCCCGAGCGCACCCCGCTGCTGCTGGTGGACATCCCGGCCACCGAAGGCGCAGCCGAGGGAACCGTGCTGCTCTACGGGCACCTCGACAAGCAGCCGCCGGTGGGCGGCTGGTCCGAAGGACTTGGGCCGTGGACGCCGGTGGTCCGCGACGACCGGCTGTTCGGCCGCGGCGCGGCCGATGACGGGTACGCCGGATACGCGGCGATCACCGCGTTCGAGGCGGTTCGCGCGCACGGCGGCTCGCACGCGCGCTGCGTGGTGATGCTCGAGACCGGTGAGGAGTCCGGCAGCCCGGACCTGCCCGCCTACCTGACGCACCTGTCCGAGCGGCTCGGTGACGTGTCGCTGGTGGTGTGCCTGGACTCCGGCGCGGGCGACTACGACCGGATGTGGCTGACGACCTCCCTGCGCGGCATGGCGACGGTGGAGGTCACTGTGCAGGTGCTGGACAGCGGGCTGCACTCCGGCATGGCCAGCGGCATCGTGCCCAGCTCGTTCCGCGTGCTGCGGCAGCTGCTCGACCGGCTGGAGGACTCCGAGACCGGCGAGGTCCTGGTTCCCGAGCTGAACGTGGAGATCCCGGAGAACCGGATCGCCGAGGTGCGCTCGGCGATCGAGGCCGCGCCGGGCCTGATCCGCAACTCGGTGCCGTGGCCGGAGGGGCTGCGACCGGTCGCCGAAGACGAGGTCGAGCTGGCGCTGAACAGCACGTGGCGGCCGACGCTGTCGGTCACCGGCGCCTCCGGCCTGCCGGAACCGGCCGACGCGGGCAACGTCCTGCGGCCTTACACGACCGCGGTGCTGAGCTTCCGCCTGCCGCCGACCGCCGATCCGGCCGCTGCGCTGCGCGCGGTGCAGGAGAAGCTGTCCACCGACGTGCCCTACGGCGCGAAGGTGACCTTCGGGCACACCGAGGCCGGGCTGGGCTGGAACGCCCCTGACCTCGCGCCGTGGCTGTCGACCGCGCTCGACCGGGCCGGTGACGAGGTGTTCGGCGCCGAGTGGCGGACGATGGGCCTCGGCGGCTCGATCCCGTTCATGGGTCTGCTGCACGACGCCTACCCGGAGGCGCAGTTCGTGGTGACCGGCGCGCTCGGCCCGGACAGCAACGCGCACGTGCCGGACGAGTCCCTGAACCTGCCGTTCGCGGCGAAGATCACCTCGGCGATCGCCTACGTCCTGGACGCGCACGCCGCCCGCTGATCTGAAACCCGGAAAGGGCGCCGGTTCCAAGCGAAACCGGCGCCCTTTCCGCGTCGGGTGAGGCTGCTCCGGGCGGAGCGGCGCAAGGTATACCTGCAAAGAGCGCTCGGCAGCTGGACGAGCGCCATTTTCACTGGTGGAAAAGGGGTTCTGGGTGATGGTCCGAGAACTCGTCGGGGTGTCCAAGAACTACGGGGCACGGCCGGTGCTCCGGGGTGTTGATCTCTCGGTGACGGCGGGCGAGGTCGTGGGGATCGTGGGCACCAACGGTTCCGGGAAGTCCACGCTGCTGCGGATCCTCGCCGGGCTCTCCAGACCGTCCAGCGGAACCGCCTCCGGGAAGCCGCGCACGGGGTACGTGCCCGACCGGTTCCCCGCGCGGCAGCGGATGAGCGCCCTCTCCTACCTCTCCCGCCTCGGCCGGATCAGCGGACTGTCCAAAGTCGACTCCCGGCGACGCGCCGGCGAGTGGCTGGAGCGGTTCGCGCTGGCCGGGGGACCGGACACGCCACTGCGCGACCTGTCGAAGGGCAACGCGCAGAAGGTCGGCTTGGTGCAGGCGCTGTTATGCAGGCCCGAGCTGCTGGTGCTGGACGAACCGTGGTCCGGGCTGGACACCGACACCCGCGCGGTGCTGAACGACGTCATCGACGAGTTAGCGGCCGACGGCACCGCCGTGGTGTTCACCGACCACCGGCCGGACCTCGTGCGCAGCGAGTCCGTCCGATCGCACCTGCTCGTCGGCGGACGGCTCCAACTGCTCGACGCCGAGGCGGCGACCTGCCGAATCCTGTTGCGCGGTGGGGAAGATGCGGACTGGGCCAGCCGACGCGGCGTGGTGTCGGTGCGGTACGGCGACGACTTGGAACTGGAAGTGACCGTGATGGAACGGGAATCGGTCCTGTTCGAAGCGGTCCAGCGCTGCTGCGCGGTGATCGCGGTGGACTCGAAGGTGGGGAGCTGATGATCGCGCTGATCGGTTACCGGCTCGCCGAACTCGGGCATTCGCAGCGCTACTTGCCGCCGGTGTTGCTCCACATCGGACTGATGGCGGTCCTCTACAGCGACAACACCGGACCGGCGCTGCCCGGTTTCGCGGTGACGGCTGCCGCGATGCTGGTGGTGTCCGGCTGGCTGACGATCGCGCTGGTCGACGTGGAGGACGTCGTGCAGCGCACGATCACCCGCGCACACGCCGGCTCAGCGCACCGGATGCTGTTCGGCACGGTGCTGACCGTGCTGTGCTGCGCTGTCGGGCTCTCCTCGCTGACCGTTGTCTGGTCGCAGGTGTCGTCCGGATTTGCTTACCCCGCAGCAGATCTGGTTATCGGACTGCTCGGGAACCTGGTGTGCGCGGCGTTCGGCATCGCGGTCGCGCTGCCGTGCTCGGGCCTGGTCGTCCGCCGGATCGGCTACACCGTCATCGCCGCAGCGGCTCTGTTCACGGTCGTCCTGCTGGTCGAATGGCTCCCGTTCGCGTACCCGGTGGTGTACGCGCTGAGCTCCGGGACGACGCCGCCGGCACTGCTGATCCAGTCGACGCTCACCGCACTGGTCGCGCTGGTCGCCAGCATCCTCGGCGTCGGCACCTGGGTGATCCGCCGCTCCTAGCGCTTCGGGATGAGGACCCAAAGGGCCAGGTAGATCAGGAACTGCGGACCGGGGAGCAGGCAGGACAGCAGGAAGAGGAGCCGGACGGTGAACGGCTTCACGCCGAACCGCTCGGCGATCCCGGCGCACACGCCGGCGATCATCGCGCTCTCCTGCGGCCGGACCAGGGACATCCGATAGGTCGTCATACCTGCAGCATCCGCGCCAAGGCCCGCTCCGGCGTCGGGGAAGAACCCCGACTTCCCCCTGACCGCACCTCACCCCGGAGAAGTGACTCCAAATTTCCCTAAAGTTGGGAACCCTCGGTGACGCCGGATCGGGCGTGGGGGACTCCAAATTTCCCTAAAGTTGGGAACCCTCGGTGACGCCGGATCGGGCGTGGGGGACTCCAAATTTCCCTAAAGTTGGGAACCCTCGGTGACGCCGGATCGGGCGTGGGGGACTCCAAATTTCCCTAAAGTTGGAGTTCCCCCCGGGCTCAGCCTGCGGGGGTTTTGCGGCGGGTGGCCAGGTCCGTGGGGGTGGGGAGGACGAAGCGGTCTCGGGCTCCGTCGAGGAACCCGCCGCACGGGTCGTCCAGGGCGTCCGGCACCTGTTCCGGGCGGACCGCCAGGGTTGCCCGGACCTTGTCGCGGGCCGGGTTCAGGATCTCGCGGATGATCAGCACGCACAGCGCCACCACCATCGCGTCCCGGATCACGACCGCGCCCAGGAACCAGCCCTCCGGCAAGCCCTTGTTCGCGGTGCCGAGGTAGTAGTACATCCGCGGCGCCCACACCGCCGCGTCGACGGCCATCCACGCCAGCAGCAGCCGCCAGCGCGGGATCGCCAGCACCGCCAGCGGCACCAGCCACAGCGAGTACTGCGGGCTCCACACCTTGTTGGTCAGCAGAAACGCCGCCACCACCAGGAAGCACAGCTGCGCCAGCCGCGGCCGGGTCCGGGCGGCCAGCGCCAACCAGCCGATCGCCGCGCAGGCCAGCAGGAACAGCACCAGGCTCACCGCGTTGAGCACCGTCGGCGTCGCACCGTTCTGCAGCGGGCCGTCGAAACCGGTCCAGCCGGTGAAGTACATCAGCACGTTGTACAGCGAGTCCGGGTCGGCCGGACGCTCGTTGTTGAGCCGGAAGAACTCGCTCCAGCCGTCGGGGTAGAGCACCAGGATCGGCACGTTCACCGCCAGCCAGGCCAGCGCCGCGGCCAGCACCGTGCGCACCGCCTCCGAGACCTTCCCGGCCCGCCAGGCCAGGATCAGCAGCGGTCCGAGGAAGAACAGCGGGTAGAGCTTGGCCGCCCCGCCGAGACCGATCAGCACCCCGGCCAGCACCGGCCGGCGCCGCGACCACGCGAGCAGGCCCGCGGTGCCCAAAGCGGTGGCGAGCGCGTCGAAGTTGGTGAAGGCGTGCACCAGGACCAGCGGTGAGAGCGCGGCGATCGCGACGTCCCAAACGCGCCTGCGGCACAGCAGGACCAGCGCCCAGATCGTCACCAGCCAGGCCGCGGCCAGCCAGAACGCAGTGATGTTGAAGTACAGGACGCTGGTCAGACCGCCTGGCAGCAGACCGAGCCCGGCCAGCGTCGCCCACCCGTCGGCAGCCCGCGCGTTGATCCACTGGAACACCCCGGTCAGCACCGGGTACTCCATGTACCGGACCTTCTCCTGCGGTGTGCCCGGCTTCTCCAACCACGCCGTCTTGTACGGGAACGCGTCGTCGGGCGCCAGGTCGCCCATCCCGTAGCGCGGGATGATGTCGGTGTAGCACATGGCGGTGTACTGCTTGTTGTTCCGCCAGTCCAGCTGCGGTCCGCTGCCCGAGTCGTAGGTCATCTGGCAGGGCGCCTTGAACAGCCACGCGGCGGCCAGCACCAGGACCGCGAACAGCAGGATCACGCGCAGCGGCGTCCAGAACCACTGCCGACCGAGCTGCGCGTGCCGCCCCAGCCGACCGCCGAAGGGGCGGCTGATCCGCTGCGCCAGCGGCTCGGACCAGGTCGGCGCGACGCGGTCCGCGGGGCCGAGCGAATCGCTGTCCACCGCTGAGTCCGGGCGCTGACCTGGGATCGGCGGATCAGTGCTGGCGGGCTCGGTCGAGGTGGACACGCCCGGATGCTACTTGGCCCGAAAACGCGGGAGGGGCACCCGCCACCGCGAATGCCCCTCGTGCGTGAACCGACCGTCAGCCGCTGTACCTCGGCTGGTCCGTCGGTGCGACGTCGTTCGCACCACCGTCGCCGCTCCCGCTGTCGCCGTTGCCGTTGCCGTTGCCCGGCGGGCACGGCGGCTCGAACAGGCCACCGCAGTCCTTGCTCGGCTTGTCCTTGCTGGTGGTCGGGTCCTGGGAGTCGCTCGGGTCCTGGGACTCGCTCGGGTCCTGGGACTCGCTCGGGTCCGGGGACTCGCTCGGCTGCGTGGTCTCCGGCGGCGGAGGCGGCAGCGGGATGTCCTCGAACTGGCCGATCGCGTTGCCCTTCGGGATCTGCTCCACCTTCTTGCCCTGCAGGTAGGAGTTCATGAATGTCTGCCACACCTTGGACGGGTGCGAGCTGCCGTAGAAGCTCTTGCCTTCGGCGTCACGCAGCGGCTTCGGTTGCGTTCCGCCCTCGTTGTTGAGCATGCCCACCGCGGTGGAGATCTGCGGCGTCGCACCGATCATCCAGGCGTTGCGGTTCAGGTCCGTCGAACCCCACTGGTGGGTACCGGTCTTCGACCACACCGGCCGACCGCCGTCCAGCGGCACCTTGCTGCTCTGCGCCACGTCCTTCATCGTCTGGGCGACGTTGTAGGCGATGTCCTGGCTCTCCTTCGCATCGTCGCCGTACGCCGGCTCCGGCTTCGGGATGTCCAGCTCGCGCGGACCGGCCTCGGAGCCGATCGCCTCGGTCACGAAGTGCGGCTTGATCCGCTGACCGCCGTTGACGAACGTCCCGTACGCCGCGGCCATGTCCGCCGGCTGCACCGGGTACATGCCCAGCGCGATACCGGCTTCGACGACGCCGTTCTCGTAGTTGCTCAGCTTGGTCGAGTCCGAGATGCCCGCTTTGTGCGCGGTCTCGGCGACCTTGGGCAGCCCGACCTTGGCGGCCAGGTTGACGAACACCGTGTTGACCGACTCGGTCATCGCCTCACGGACGCCACAGCGCTCCGGAATTTCGCACTTCACGCCGGGCGCGTTGCCGAACGTCGTGCCCTGGATCTCCTGATTGTCGCTGCCGTCGTAGTACTCGCCGATGCCCAGGCCCTGTTCCAGCCCGGCCGCCACCACGAACGGCTTGAACGAGGAGCCCGGCTCCTGCGGCTTGCTGGCCCAGTCCAGGTCACCGTTGTTGCGCTTCGAACCGTAGTAGGCCAGCACCCCACCGGTCTCCGGGTCGACCGCGACCAGCGAGGTCCGCAGCGATTCCGGCTCGCCGTCCATCTCCGAGCGGACGGCGTCTTCGGCCATGGTCTGCGCGTCCGAATCGATGGTGGTCTTGATCCGGTAGCCGCCGCGGAACAGGTCGTCCTCGGACAGCCCCTGCTCCGCCAGCTCCGCCTTGACGGCTTCCCAGATGGCGTCCTGCTCGGGGCTGAGCCGGGTTTCCTTGCGCACGTTCTCGCGCGGGAGGGTTTCCGGGTACTGCATGGTTTCCCGCTCGCCCGGCTGGAGGAAGCCGTCCTCCTCCATCCGCCCGACGACGTACTCCCAGCGCTTCCGGCCCTTCTCCGGGTCCAGGCCGGGGTCGTTGCTGCCGACGCCGCCCTTTCCGCCGTACGGGGCCTGCACGACACCGGCGAGGATGGCCGATTCGGCGTTGTTGAGGTCCTTCGGGTCCTTGCCGAAGTACGCCTTCGACGCGGCCTTGAGGCCGTGCGTGCCACGTCCGTAGCTGGCGGTGTTCATGTACGCCAGCATGATCTCGTCTTTGGACTTCTCGTTGGTCAGCTTGTACGCCAGCACGATCTCCTTGACCTTGCGGACGTAGACCGGGTCCTTCTCCATCTCCCCGTCGAGCTTGAGGAACTGCTGGGTGATGGTGGAACCGCCGCCGACACCGGAGCCGGTCAGCATGAAGTAGACCGACCGCGCGATGCCCTGGAAGCTGAAACCCGGGTTGGTGTGGAAGGACGCGTCCTCGGCGGCGATGGTGGCGTTCTGCATCGCCGGGGAGACCTCGTTGATGTTGTGCAGCACCTCGCGGGTTTTGTCGTTGGAAACCCGCGCCATCGGCTCGCCGTTGGCGTAGAGCAGGTCGACGGGCCGGTTCATGCTCATGACCTTCGCCTCGTCCGGCGTGTCCCACATGACGTAGCCGTAGATGAACACGGCGACAGGCAGCAGGACGGTTGCGGCGATGCCCACGTAGCAGGTGCGCCGCACTCGCCGCCAGAGCGTGCTGCGCTTGGCCCGGCGGGCGCTCATCTCGTCGTCCGGATCGTCGCCGGACGGGCCGAAGTCGTCGAATCCGTCGTCGCCATCTCGATCATTCCCGTGCGGGGCGTCGGCGCGCCCGTCGTCGTAGTTGTCGTACGGGTCGTCGTCGGGTTCAGAGGCGTAGTAGTTGTAGGCGCCCTGGTCCTGGTGCGTGAGCAGCTGCGGCTCGCGGCGATTCCCCGAACCACCGGCAGCCCCCATCGCGGCACCAGCGGCCGCGCCACCGGCAGCAGCACCGCCTGCGGCACCCGCCGCTCCAGCAGCACCCGCCGCCCCAGCGCCTGCCGCCCCAGTTCCGGCGGCTCCAGCGCCAGCGGCGCCTGCGGCACCGCCTGCTGCCGCGGCGCTACCCGCGCCCGCGGCCATGCCTGCCGCTGCGGCGGCACCCGCCGCACCTGCGGCAGCAGCGCCACCTGCACGACGGCGGTCGTCATCGCGACCCGGCGTCTGCGGGATGTTCTGCGTCGGCTGCTCCGCGTTCGGGGGCTGCGGCGGCCGTCCCGGCGGCGGACCCTGGCGGGTCTGCGGCGGACCCGGCGGTGGCCCCTGCCGACCACCTGGAGGTGGTGGGGGTGGACCGTTGCCTGCGCCCGGTGGGGGCGGACCGTTGCCTGCGCCCGGTGGGGGCGGTGGCACCTGGGAGTACGTGGTGGGCAGGTCGAGCTTGCCCCCATCGGAACCTGAGTTGTCCGAGTCCCCGCTCAGCCGCTTGGACAGCGCGGAGTCGTCGTCATCGTCATCGTCGAACGACGGCGTCCACGCTCCGGTGCTCTCCTGCGCCGACTCCTCCTCGGGCCACTTCGCGTCGGAAGCGGGCACCGCGGGGTGCTGCTGGGTCTCCTCCACGTCCGGACCGCCAACAGGCCGCTGCTGGCCCTGCTGGTTCGGCGGGGGTGGCGGCGGACCAGGGCGCTGACCGGGCCGCCGCTCCTCGCTCGGCCACGCCGGTCCACCCGGCCCCGCAGGCGGCGGACCGGGCATCGACCGCTGCGGCGGACGCGCCTGGTCGCCGGGACGCGGCGGACCGGGGCGTTGCGGCGGGGGCGGCGTGCCACGACCGTCGGGCTGGGGATGCCTTGAGTGGCGGCCTCCGGGGTGGTCGTCACGCTCGTCGTTCACGAGTGGGCCTCCAGGACTGGCGTCGGGCGACGCCATGTGATGCGTTCACGTCGGGGTTGCGCCGCACCGGGCGCGCGGTCATGTCGGGGCACGACCAGGTGTCACTCCGCAGCAGTCTTGCGCCGGGAAGGCCGCTCGTTCAAGCCGCCAGTTCCCAGGACGTACGACTGCACCAGGTGGTTCCAATTACATGTGCGGCATACCTCTACGACGTGGACGTTGAACTCCTCGAACACGGCTGCCATCCGGTCCAGCTCCTCGGAAGCTCGCGCCGAACCGGACGCGTGCTTGAGGGCATCACCGAAGACCCAGGAGACCAGGGTCAACGGTTCCTTCCGACACACCGGGCAGGTGACCCCGCTCGGCTCACCATGGAATTTCGCCGCCTGCAGCAAGTACGGGTCGGCGTCGCAGACCTCCATCACCCCGACGCGGCCAGCGTGGACCTGCGCGAGCAGCGCCCTGCGCTGCAACGCGTAGTCGACCACTTGCCGTTGGGTCTGCACGACCACAGGGTACGTGCCGACGACGACTGCTCCATGCGCCGTTCAGGGCAGGCGTGCCCACCAGCCACCACGTGCAGTGACGACCGCCACCTGCGCGCCGCTCGATCGTGGTTCCCGATATATCGGCGCGATATAATCCACCAGGTGGCTCAGCGGGATGCGCGCACGTGGCGCGCAGTCCGGTTCCGCACGAAGCCACCGATGGTTTCGGGCCGAGGAGGTGCGGATGCTCGAACTCGCCGTGCTCGGACTTCTGCACGAGGCCCCGATGCACGGCTACGAGTTGCGGAAGCGGTTGCACGACACACCTGGTGCTTTCCGCGCGCTGTCTTGCGGAACTTTGTACCCGACGTTGCGCAGGCTGCAGCGCGCCGGACTGATCGAGGAAGAACCCGACGTGCACGGCTGGGGCCGGCGGGCCCGTCGCGTGTACCGGATAACCCCGGACGGCGAGTTCCGCTTCACGGAGCTGGTCGGCGACTGCGGGCCGCAGGCCTGCGACGACAACGCGTTCGGCGTGCACATGGTGTTCTTCTCCCGCACTCCGGCCGAGGTTCGGCTGCGGATCCTGGAAGGGCGGCGGCGCCGCGTGGAGGAACGCCGGGACGGCCTGCGCAGCGCGCTGGCGCACGACGACCGGTTCGACCGCTACACGCGGGAGCTGCACCGCCTTCGCCTAGACCACAGCGAACGCGAGGTTCGCTGGCTCGACGAAATCATCGAAAACGAACGCGCCGAGCAGGACGCTGCGGCGCGTGAGCAAGAACTGCAAGGACACGACAGATGACCAAGAAGGAGGGCCCTGCCATGGGCGGAGAACGGCCCGGTCGTACGGTGCGAGTGGCGATCGTCGGCGTCGGGAACTGCGCGGCATCCCTGGTGCAGGGCGTCCACTACTACGCCGACGCCGACCCGAACAGCCGGGTGCCCGGCCTCATGCACGTCGAGTTCGGCGAGTACCACGTGCGGGACGTCAAGTTCGTGGCGGCCTTCGACGTGGATGCGAAGAAGGTCGGCCGGGACCTCTCCGAGGCCATCGTCGCCAGCGAGAACAACACGATCAAGATCGCCGACGTGCCGCCGCTGGGCGTCACCGTGCAGCGCGGTCACACCTACGACGGCCTCGGCCGGTTCTACCGGGAGACCATCGAGGAGTCCGACGAGCAGCCGGTCGACGTCGTGCAGGCGCTCAAGGACGCCGAGGTCGACGTGCTGGTCTCCTACCTGCCGGTGGGCTCCGAGGAGGCCGACAAGTTCTACGCGCAGTGCGCGATCGACGCCGGGGTGGCGTTCGTCAACGCGCTGCCGGTGTTCATCGCCTCGGACCCGGAGTGGGCGAAGAAGTTCGCCGACGCGGGCGTGCCGATCGTCGGTGACGACATCAAGTCGCAGGTCGGGGCGACCATCACGCACCGGGTGCTGGCCAAGCTGTTCGAGGACCGCGGCGTGCACCTGGACCGCACGATGCAGCTCAACGTCGGCGGCAACATGGACTTCATGAACATGAAGGAACTGGAGCGGCTGGAGTCGAAGAAGGTCTCCAAGACGCAGTCGGTGACTTCGCAGGTCGACCGCGATCTGGGCAAGCGCAACGTGCACATCGGTCCGTCGGACTACGTGCCGTGGCTGGACGACCGCAAGTGGGCCTACATCCGGCTCGAGGGCCGCGCCTTCGGCGACGTGCCGCTGAACCTGGAGTACAAGCTCGAGGTGTGGGACTCGCCGAACTCGGCGGGCATCATCATCGACGCGGTCCGCGCGGCCAAGATCGCCAAGGACCGCGGCATCGGCGGCCCGATCCTGTCGGCCTCGTCCTACTTCATGAAGTCCCCGCCGGAGCAGTACTCCGACTCGGCGGCCTACCAGGCCATCGAGGACTTCATCGAGGGCAAGACCGAACGCTGACCCGTTCGAAACGAGAGGGCACCCGCGCCACGAGCGGGTGCCCTTCGTCGTTCAGGGGTCTCCAGACCCACGCGCCACCTCCCTCCATCGATCCTGCGAGCACCGGTTCTCAGTGCTGCAACTGCTGCTCGGCCCTGGACAGGACCGAGTGGACCGGGGCGTGACCGTCGGTGGTCACCCAGGAAACGCGCAGTCCGGGGCGGACGCGCTTGCGGCCGACGCGCAGCGGCCAGCCGGCCACTTCCCGCGCCTGCTCGGCGATCGCTTCGCCGGTGCCGCTCGGGTGCTCGGCGATCACCGCGAACTCGTCGCCGCCGTAGCGGGCCACGGTGTGCTCGTCGCTGAGCCCTTCCCGCAGCCGACCGGCCAGCGTGGTCAGCAGCTCGTCGCCGCGGTCGAAGCCGTGCTCGGCGTTGAAGTCTGCGAGCCGCTGCACGTCGATCAGCACCAGTGTGGACAGCGTGCCGCGGCTGCGGGCGCGTATCAGGGACTGCTCGAGGCGGTCCAGCAGCAGGACGCGACCGGGCAATCCGGTCAGCGGGTCCAGCAGGCCGCGGCTGTGCGAGACGTCGGTGTGCACCGGCTGCAGCAGGATCAGCACTCGGCTGCGCCCCTGGACCCGCACCGCGTGGTAGTCCGCCCAGATGCGGCTCAACGGCTGCCCGCTGCGGGCGATCACCATCGGGATGGACAGCGGGGAACCGGCGCGCAGCACCTGGCCGGCGAGGTCTGCCCAGTCCGGCATCGCCGCACCGGTCTCGTCGCGCAGGTGCCAGCCCGCGGGACGGGCGCCGGTGAGCAGGTCGGCCTTGGCCAGCTGCATGAGTTCGGCGGCGACGTCGTTGGTGGCCAGTACCTGCCCGCGTTCATCGGTCAGCAGCACACCGACGTTGAGTCCGCTGATGTTGTCGTCCCACACCGACGTCAGCTGAGCAGCCGTGGTCACGTCAACAACACTCATTCGGCCTCCTCCTCCCCACCAAACGGAGCAGTCCGTCTGAGCCTCCCCTCCCAGCAGGTCCCTTTTCAAGGGCTCAGCGACCACCCTTAATGGTGGTGTTCTCGCTCGACAGATAACGCTGCGTCAGTTCTTGACGATGCAGTTCCTGATCGTTCACCTCGCCGAACGGCACTTGACGATTCGAGCAGGTGAAACATTAGAAGTGGCACCGATCCCAAAGCGGGCCTGCGACAGGCCCTTCGGCCGCGTAGATCTCTACGCTTGTCCGGGGGAATTGTGCTCAGGCGAGGAGGACGACGCATGCCGGTGACCGGGATCGCGCGAACACCGCTGGCCGACCGGTTGCGCGAACACCGGAGGCTGCTGGCGGTCATCGCGGTCGCCGAACTGCTCGCGGTGGTGATGGTGTCGACCATCAACACCCACGACCACATCGACGGCGAGGTGTACCGGCTGGGCGCGAAGGCGCTGCTGGGCGGCCATGACCTCTACAACAACCTGCCCGCGACCGAGTCCGGGCTGCGGCTGCCGTTCATCTACCCGCCGTTCGCGGCGATCCTGTTCTCCCCGCTGGCGCTGGTCCCGAAGGCGGTCTCGACCGCGGTGATCATGCTGGTCAGCCACCTCGCGCTGCTGACCACGCTGTACATGGTGCTCAGCGCGGCGACGTTCCTGCGGGCGCACCGCGAGCGGGTGCTGCTGGTGGTGGCGGCGGTGCTGCCGGTGGCCACGATCAGCGAGCCGGTGCTGGAGACCATCACCTACGCGCAGATCAACATCGTGCTGATGGCGCTGGTCGCGGTGGACTGCCTGTGGCGGACGGACGGGCAGCAGAAGCTGCCCTACCCGCGCGGGCTGCTGATCGGCCTGGCCGCCGGGATCAAGCTGACCCCACTGGTGTTTCTGCTGCTGCCGCTGCTGCGCAAGGACGTGCGGATGATCGCGACCGCGCTGCTGACCTTCGCCGGCACCGTGCTGCTGGGTTTCGCGCTGACCTTCGACAACGCCCGCCGCTTCTGGCTGCAGGAGGTGTTCGCGACCAGCAACGTCTCCTTCGGCCCGAATTTCACCGGCGACGCCTCGACCTACGCGGGCAACCAGTCGCTGCGGTCGCTGCTGACCAAGGTCGGGGTGAACCACCTGACCCCGGTGCTCGCCGCAGTGGCGGTGATCGCCCTGGTCATGGCGGTGCTGGGGATGCTGCACGCGATCCGGCAGCGGGACCTGCCGACCGCGGTGGTGATCAACGGCGTGTTCGGCCTGCTGATCTCCCCGATCTCGTGGTCGCACCACTGGGTGTGGGCGATCCCGGGGCTGGTGCTGCTGCTCGGCGCGGCCTGGACGCGGCGCGACTGGGCGCTGCTGCTGGCGTCGACGCTGGTCACCGGGGTGTTCATGATGGGCCCGCACTGGAAGGTGCCGCAGGGCAAGGGCCTGGAGCTGACCTGGAACCTGCCGCAGAACCTGATCGGCAACGCCTACGTCTACCTCGGCCTGGCCTTCCTGCTCTACAACGCGATCCTGTGGTGGAACGCCCGCCGCACAACGCCCGCCGAGCCCACCGCGACGTCCGAACCCGCGATCCCCGCCCGCGCCTGAACGCTCTGATTGGCAGTTTCAGGCAAACGGTCCGCCCATTCCGAAAACGGTGTTTGGGCAGTTCTAGGCAAAACTGCCAGTCCACTGGAACGAAAAAAACCGGGGCGGGAGCTGTCGAGCTCCCGCCCCGGTTTTTCGCTGAGCGGATCAGATGCGGCTGAAGACCACCGTGTCAGCGTTCTCGAAGCTGCGCTGCTGGACCTGCTGGGACAGGCCGGGCAGCGGCAGGGTTTGGTCCTGCATCGCGGTGATGTTCGGGATGCTGTCGCCGAGCACCGGCAGGGCCATGCCGGCGCTGCGCGGGGCCGGGACCGGCGCCGGGCGCAACGGGCTATGGGTGACGAGCTTGTGCTCCGGCAGCGCGGCCTGTAGCTCGTCGATCACCTGCACCGCGACGTCGGACTGCAGCGGCGCGTCGGTGAACTCGATGGCGCGCGGGGTGGGCGCGTCCAACGCGGCGGTGATCCGGCTGATGGTGGGCACCGAGGTCTGCCCGCCGCCCAGGGTGTTGAGCTCACCGACCAGCGGCAGCGGCGCCTGCACGCCCGGGTTGTCGCTGCGCTCAGTGGTCCCCGGCGTCTTGCTCAGCTGGAGCAGCGGCGGCAGCCCGGAGAGGTCCAGCAGCTCGTTGGCCTTGGCCTGCAGCTCACCCGGCACGTCCAGCGGCACGAACTCACCGCGCGGGGTCGGCTGCGGCGCGATCGCGGACAGCGCCGCCGACAGCACGTCGCCGGGGACGGTGTGCAGCTCGTTGCGGAAGCCCGGCAGCTCGGCGGAGGTGAGGTCCACCTGCTTCGCGTCGAGCAGGCCGCCCCGCGGCGGGGTGAGCACGCCCTGCCACAGATCGACGATGCCGTCGGCCGGGCCGAAGCCGTCGAAGTAGACCAGGTCGTCGTGCGGGGTCAGCAGATTTGCAGGGACATCCAGGACCGGACCCGATCGAAACGTCCCCTCGTCGAGGGCATGCGCACCTCCTCGGATCACCTCGCCGATGGGCCCGGCCCAGCTCAGCGAGCGGTGGAAGCCCTCGGCCGGGGTGACCGGCCGGTTGCCGTCGAACGGCGGCAGGCCCGCGTGCTCCAGCGGGCGCGCGTCGGCCGGGTCGGCGATCCAGCCCGCCAGGTGCAGCGGGGCGGCCGACTGCTCGGTGGGTGCGGGTTCGGTGTGCCAGTCGCGCAGCGCCGGCATCTCCTGCGTCATGTCGTTCTCGACGACGGGCAACAGGTCCCGGACCGGGTCCAGGGTGCCCGCCAGCGCGGTCACCTGGTGCGCGGCGCGCGACTCGACCAGCGGTACGTTCACCTGAGCGTTCTCCGGGAACAGGTCGTCGGACAGGCAGCGCCCGTCGGCGCCGAGCTGGCCGAGCGCGTTCACCGGCTCGCCGAGCGGCGAGGTCGGACGCTCCGGGCAGGCCTGATCGGCGGATGCGACGCCGCTGCCGACGGCCAGCATCCCACCGGTGACCAGCGCGGCCTGCACACCGCGCTTCGCCCAAGTCTGCATGGATTGCTCCTTCACGAGGTTTCCTCAATCGGGGAGGGAACGGGTTCGAGCCACACCGCCGGCCGGGTGCGTGCAGCACGGCAGCGGGCATTTCGGAATTGGCTTCGGGTTTCGCGCGGCCGACTCGAGGCGTGCTTGTGCGCCGCGGTGACGTGGCCGCCGTGCGATCAGTCAGGAGTGGTTCCCGGCTGCGGTTCGGGGACGCTGGGCAGCAGAGTCCCCGTGGTGTCGCAGCTGGGCGCACCGGCTTTGGCCGGGGCGCGGACCGGCGCGGCGGGGTGCCAGCCGAGCGCGGTGGTGTTGTGGTGCGGCCCGTCGGTGGCGCCGCCGCATCCGGGGGCGCCGGGCGTCGAGGGCAGCACGAAGGGAGTCGCGTCGATGGGGAGGCGCGGCTGCGCCGGGGGCTCCGGCGCGGGAGGTTCGGGCGGCGCGAACCACTGCGGCTCGGACGCGGCCTCGGCGACGTCCTGCACCGGGCTTTCGACGACGACGTCGGCGGCCGGTGGCTCGGCGTGCGGAGTCCGGTCCGTTTCCACCGGCTGCTGCGGCGGCTCCGCCGGCTCGGGTTCGGCGGCGGTGTCCGGGGCGCTGGTCTGGGTGGTGGTGACCGCCAGCGCATCGCTGGCGACCTGCCCGACTTCAGCGGTGGGCTGCCGCAGCACCTCGGTGACCGGCTTGGCCGCGTCGAGCAGCTTCCCGGTCGGGCCGGAGTTGACCAGCTGGAGCGGGTCGAGCCGGGTCAGCGAGAACTCCGCCGGACCGGACTCGCTCTCCGGGACGTCGACCGCGGCGTGCTCGGCTTCGGTCTCGGCCGCGGACAGGCCCGCCGCGTCGGCGGGACCGTGGTCGAGCAGCCAAGCCGCGGAGGTTCCGGCGACCGTCGCGCCTGCCACCACCAGCGCACGACTGAGCAGCCGCCACTGTCGGGCGGCTCCCGTCGTGCGGTTGTGGCGGGACATGTCGGGGCCAGAACCTCCTCGGCTCAGCGGTGTGACTCCCCACAGGACTGTGATCTCCTGCTTGCCGACGGGCACTCTTCCAAACCAACCGCCCCATCCGTAAGCGTTGGGCGACAGCTTCGCTACATCGTGTTACTCGCGATCGGACGATGTTGCGGGCTGTGGTCATCTGCGGACCTGGCGCTCCAGTCGGCGCTACGGTGGTAGGGTGAACGACTTCAAGATCGCCGAACGGGACTACGCGGCCAAGTCGCTCCCGCGCGTGCTTCGGGTTTCGGCCGCCCTCAGCTGGCGCACGCTGGTCATCCTCGGCGCCGTCTACGTGCTCGGACTGGTCCTCAAGCAGATCTACGTCGTCGTGATCCCAGTGGCCATCGCGATGCTGATGACCGCGCTGCTGGCCCCGGCGGTCTCCCGGCTGACGCGACACGGGGTGCCGCGGGCGCTGTCGACCGCGCTGGTGATGATCACCGGGCTGGCCGTCGTCGGCGGCGTGCTCACCTTCGTGATCAACGCGTTCATCGCCGGTTTCCCGGACCTGCAGCAGCAGGTCATCGCCTCGCTGACCGCGCTCAAGACCCAGCTGGCGCAGAGCCCGCTGCACATCAACGACGCCCAGATCGACAACTACCTGCGGCAGGCGCAGGAGTGGTTGCAGGCCAACCAGGCGATGCTGACCAGCGGCGCACTGTCCACGGCGGGTACCTTCGGCAACTTCCTGACCGGCCTGGTGCTGGCGCTGTTCACGCTCATCTACTTCCTGTACGACGGCCGCGGTGTGTGGCTGTTCGTGACCAAGCTGGCCCCGAAGAACGTCCGGCACAAGCTGGACGTGGCCGGTTGCCGCGGCTTCAAGGCGCTGGTCGGCTACGTGCGGGCGACCGCGATGGTGGCGGTCGTCGACGCGCTGGGCATCGGAACGGGACTGGTGATCCTCGGGGTGCCGCTGGCGGTCCCGCTGGCCGCGCTGGTGTTCCTCGGCGGCTTCGTGCCGATCGTCGGTGCGGTGGCCTCCGGTGCGGTCGCGGTCTTGGTCGCGCTGGTGACCAAGGGCTGGGTGACCGCGCTGATCCTGATCGGCGTGGTGCTCCTGGTCCAGCAGGTCGAGGGCAACATCCTCCAGCCGCTGCTGCTCGGCCGCGCGGTCCAGCTGCACGCGCTGGCCGTCGTCCTGGCGATCAGCATCGGCGCAGTGGTCTCTGGCATCGTCGGCGCCCTGCTGGCGGTCCCGCTGGTGGCGGTCCTCAACGCCTCGATCCGCTCCCTCGTCGGCGAGGAGGAACTGGAAACCCCACCAGCACCGGCGGACAAGTCCTCCACCGACCAGGACTCCCCGGAGCAGGAAACCACCGAAACGCCGCCGGAGGACAAGGAACCCGAACCCGCCGCCGACCGCTGAGTCCCGGCCCGACTCCGTCCTCCCGCCGCACGCTGCTGCGCAGCATCATCGCGACCGCGGCGAGCACGGTGTCCCTGGCCAGGTGACCGATCTCGTCGTTGACCCGCTTGAAGTGGTCCAGGTCGAGCAGCAGCAGCGAGACCGCGAACGTCCACGGGTTGCGCCTGATCTGGCGCTTTACGTTGATCGACACCGAGGTGATCACGATGACCGTGCCCGCGGTGGCGGCCAGCATCACGAAGCTCAGCAGCTCGTCCGGCCGAGGCTCCCGGCTGCCCCCGACGACCAGCGCGACCAGCACCAGCGCGACCGCTTGAACGGTGAGCACGTAGGCGATCGCCGCGGGCCGGAGTCGCCACAGCAGCCAGCCGCGCATTCGATCACCTCCCGTGCGCAGCCTGGCACAGCGAGTGGTAACTGTGCTGCATACCACCTGAACTATTCCGGTCGATGCCGTTGGTGATCACAAACACGCGGGGTGCTCGATACGGCGGTCTCGGTGAACGGCTCGGTACGGCAGGATGGTCCGCTGGGAAGGAGCGAACTTGACCAGTCCGCCATCGAACGAACCGCGGATGACAGATGGGAGCTCGCCGCTGTGGCGCGGGCACAACATCCTCCGCATCGTGATGTTCCTGTACGCGTGCGGTTGGGTCGCCGTCCAGTACGACGAGTACGAACGGCCTTGGCTGGCCTTGGTCGTCATCGTGCTGATGGGCGCGTGGACCGCGTTCACCGTCTGGCGCTACTGGTTGCCGGCCGGGCGCACCAACCTGCTCGTCTCGATCGACATCGTCGTGGTGACGGTGCTGTTCATGAGCAACGAGTTCATCCTCACCGATCAGCAGATGGCGGAGAGCGACCCGTCGGTGGTCACGGCCTGGCACCCGACGATGGTCACCGCGGCCGCCTCCCAGTGGGGCACGCCCGGCGGGCTGATCACCGGGGTCTTCGCGGCCGCCTGCAACTTCCTGCTCCGCTGGAAGACCACCCCGGACATGGCGCTGGACACGGTGCTGCTGATCGGCGTCGGCACGGTCATGGGGATCGCCTCCAGCAGTGCCCGCACCACCACCGCACGCCTGGCCCGCGCGCTGCGCGCGGAAGCCGCGACCGCCGAGCGCGAGCGGCTGGCCCGGGACATACACGACAGCGTGCTGCAGGTGCTGGCGCGAGTGCGCCGCCGCGGCACGGAGCTCGGCGGGGAGGCCGCCGATCTGGCGCAGCTGGCCGGTGAGCAGGAGATCGCACTGCGCGCGCTGGTCGCGACCACACCGCAGGAGACCACCGAGAACGGTGAGACGGATCTGGCCGCGAAGCTCCAGGTGCTGCGAACGGGGCGGATCCACGTGTCGGTGCCGGGCAATCCGGTGCTCCTCCAGGAGCCTTTGAGCTCGGAGCTGTTCGCCGTGGTCCGGGAGTCGCTGGCCAACGTCGAGAAGCACGCCGGACCCGACGCCCAGGCGTGGGTGCTGCTGGAGGAGCTGCCGGACGAGGTGGTGGTCAGCGTCCGCGACGACGGGCCGGGCATCCCCGAGGGCCGGCTCGACGAGGCGGCCGCCGAGGGGCGGCTCGGGGTGGCCAAGTCGATCAAGGGCAGGGTGGGCGAACTCGGTGGCACGATCACCCTGGACACCGAGCCCGGAGAAGGGACCGAGTGGGAGATCCGGGTCCCCCTGCCCGGTGCGAAGCCGGCCAAGCGCCGCAGAGGAGGAGAGCGATGAGCAAGCCGCCCGTGTCCGTGATGGTCGTCGACGACCACCCGATGTGGCGCGACGGAGTTGCCCGCGACCTGGCCGAGCGCGGCTTCGAGGTGCTGGCCACCGCCAGCGACGCCGCGTCCGCGCTGCGCATCGCGCGGACGGTCAAGCCCGACGTGGTGCTGATGGACCTCAACCTGGGCGAACCCTCCGGGGTGACCGCGACCCTGCAGATCACCCAGGAGATCCCCGGCACCCGCGTGCTGGTGCTGTCGGCCAGCGGCGAGCACAGCGACGTGCTGGAGGCGGTCAAGGCCGGTGCTTCCGGGTACCTGGTCAAGTCGGCGTCGGCCGAGGAGCTGGTGGACGCCGTCGAGCGCACCGCCGCCGGGGACGCCGTGTTCACCGCCGGACTGGCCGGGCTGGTGCTCGGCGAGTACCGGCGGATGGCGATCACCCCGGACTCGGAGACGCAGGCCCCGCAGCTGACCGACCGGGAGACCGAGGTGCTGCGGCTGGTCGCGAAGGGCATGACGGCCCGGCAGATCGCCAAGAAGCTGGTGATCTCGCACCGGACGGTGGAGAACCACGTGCAGTCCACGCTGCGCAAGCTTCAGCTGCACAACCGGGTCGAGCTGGCCCGCTACGCGATCGAGCACGGCCTGGACCAGGAGGCGTAAGCGCGTTTCCGCTGCTCACGAGCCCCGCCACCCGAGACCGGTGCGCGGGGCTTTTCGTTGGGTGAGGGCGATTCGGTGCAGGAATTTCCGGATTCACCCGATCCATCTAGGAAAGTTCTTGTCGAACCCGGTTTTCCCTGGTCGCACGCGGAACACGCAGCGTCATCGCAGCCACGGACGGCCGGACGGCGACAGCGCGTGACGCGCTGGTGACGAACCGGTGACGGGGCCTTTGGCCTACTCGTCCCCAGCGGCTGAGCCGCAGTTGAAATTCCGTCGAAGAACTAGGAGCAGACCATGTTCGAGACCCACGAGTTCGCTGAACTGCTGCCGGAGCGCAAGGCCCTGGGCGGCGGCTGGTGGAACGGCTTTGACATCGACCAGGACATCGACATCGACCAGGACGTCGACGTGGACGTCGACAACAACTCCTTCGCCGGTGACGTGGACGTGACGGCGTTCAACAACGCCAGCGTGAACCAGCACGCCAACTGATTCGCCAGTAGCCGATGAGTTCCCGGGCCGCTCACCGCTGCTGCGCGCGGTGAGCGGCCCGGGTCCCATTTCGCGAAGGAGAAGGACATGCACGCACTCGAGCTGTCGAGTCAGTCGGTGGAACTCCTGCCCGCACGCGATGCACTCAGCGGCGGCGGCAACTTCGGTATCGGCGACATCGCCATCGTCAACCAGTTCAACATCATCGTCGCGGTCAACCTCGGTGGTGGCATCTGGCAGGACATCGATGCCAGCAACGTGGCCGACATCGACTTCAACTGATGAACCGCCAGGCCGGGAGCGGGAGAGAGGACCGTTCCCGGCCAGCGTTCGCGCGGACTCGGAGCGGGTCCAGGAGGTTGTGCCATGACAGAAGCTTCCGACGTCGAGGTCGCGGACTCGAGAGATGAGAACGCCGTTCCCCGACTCGTCGACGGCGTCGCACTGCTCGGCGAGTACGAGGGCGGCGGGTACGAGGAGCCGCGCTACCTGGTTTCGCGGGCCGACGGGCAGATGGTGCTCGTCTCCCCGCTGCTGCACGAGCTGGCGAGCCGGCTCGACGGGCAGCGCAGTCTCCGCGAGGTGGCCGAGCAGGTCAACCAGGACCTCGGCGAGGACCTCTCACCGGCGGACGTGGCCTACCTCGTCGACGAGAAGCTGTACCCGATTGGCGTGGCCACCACGTCCGAGCCGCTGCCGGACCCGCCGCGCGCGGACCCGCTGCTGTCGCTGGTGTTCAACACCCAGCTGCTGCCACCCGGGTTCGTCCGCGTCGCCGCGACGATCCTCTCGCCGTTCTACCGGCCGCTGGTGATCGCGCTGATGCTGTGCATGTTCGTCGGCGTCGACGTGTGGCTGGTGATGTCCGGGGGCATCGACACCGCGTTCCACCGGTCGGTCGGCGACCCGATCCTGGTCCTGACACTGATGGTGCTGTGGGTCTGCGCGACGCTGTTCCACGAGTTCGGCCACGCCGCGGGCTGCCACTACGGCGGTGCGAGACCGGGCGGGATCGGCGTCGGCATCCTGATCTTCTACCCGGCCTTCTACACCAACGTCACGGACGCCTACCGGCTCGGCCGGCGCGGTCGGCTGCGCACGGATCTGGGCGGGATCTACTTCAACGCGATCTTCATCGTGGCCATGTTCGGGCTCTACCAGGCGACCGGGCTGCCGTCGCTGGTGGTGTTCATGGTGCTCAACCACCTGCAGATCCTCCAGCAGCTGCTGCCGCTGCTCCGCCTGGACGGCTACCTCATCCTCGGCGACCTGGTGGGAGTGCCGAACCTGTTCGCCTTCGTCGGCCCGGTGTGGCGGCGGATGCGCGGGAAGCCGGACGACGGCGAGGCGCCGATGCACCAGGCACTGCGCCCCCGCGTGCAGATCCTGGTCACGGCCTGGGTGCTGATCGTAGTCCCGCTGCTGATCCTCGGGTTGACGATGCTGCTGATCCGGCTGCCGTTCTACCTGGCGACCGGAACGACCAAAGCCCTGGAGTACGGGGAGGTCGCGTGGAACGCGGGTGGCCACGGGCAGGTGGGGGTCCTGCTGATGGCGATCCTGTCGATGCTGATCCTGCTGGTGCCGTGGGTCGGCGGCACCGCGTTCGCGATCCGGACAGGTCGACGGGTCACCCGGCTCGTGGTCAAGCTGCGGGCTCGGCGGCAGGCCCGACCGCACGCCCGGCACCGCAAGGACTCCGGACGGTGGCACCCGCCCAAGGCGGCGTGAGTCCGGTTCGAAAAAAGGGGGGAGGGCGAGCTCCGGTCCCGCACAGCGGGGACCGGAGCTCGTCTTTCGTGGTTCAGCCGATCTAGCTGCGACAACAGGATCAGGAGTCACGTTGGGTAGTCCCGTAACAGCCGACCGGAGCCGCCCGATGGGAGCGGGTGTGGGCACCCCGGTCCCGGTGCGCAAGCCGGTGATCGGGAAGGGGGAAGCCCGCTTCAGTTCGGTCGAGGGGGGAACTATGAGCGGTGGCACGGTGCAGCCGGCGGAACGCCGACGGACGCGCACGCCAGCGCAGCCCGATCAGCCGTTCCGGCTGACGCTGCTGGGTGGCTGGGAGCTGCAGGCGAGCGGCGAGGCGGTGGCGATGTCCAGCAGCGGACAGCGCCTGCTGGCCCTGCTCGCGCTGCGCGGGCGCACTCAGCGCGACTACGCCGCAGGCATCCTGTGGCCGGAGAGCGACGACCAGAACGCGCTGGCCAACCTTCGGACCACGTTGTGGCGGGTGCGCCAGCGGGCCCGGGGCGCGGTGATCAGCACGCAGCACGAGATCGAGCTGGCGCCGCTGGTTTCGCTGGACATCGACGGCCTGGTCGTCGCCGGACGCTACCTGCTGGAGGACGGCTCGGGGGACTCGCCGGGCGACTGCGCGGAGATCGGTCGCGACCTGGCGAACCACGCGCCGCTGCTGCCCGGCTGGTACGACGACTGGGTGCTCACCGAGCGGGAGCGCCTGCAGCAGCTCCAGGTGCACGCGCTGGAGGTCGCCGCCGAGCGGCTGGCGCAGTCCCGACACCTGGCCAGCGCCCTGGAGATCGCGCAGGCTGCGACCCAGGTGGAGCCGTTCCGCGAGACGGCGCACTGCGCGGTGGTGAAGGTCCTGCTGCAGCAGGCGAACCCGGCGCAAGCGGTCCGCCACTACCGCCGCTACGAGAACCTCCTGGACCGGGAGCTGGGCATCCGCCCCTCGGACCACCTCCGCAGCCTCGTCCGCCCAGTCCTCACGACCTGACGCGCCACCGTCCGGGCTGGCCCCTCTCACCACCACGACCATCGCAAGGTGCAACGCCCAGTGGGAGACCACAGTTTCAATTGAAACTGTGGTCTCCCGTGGGTGGGATTTACAGTTTCAATTGAAACTGTGGTCCAGCGGGCAGCTGCGATCCCTGGCCTGGGTGATTCGCCCAGCCGTCGGTCAGGACGTGAGGACGGACTTGACCGCCTTGCGGGCGTCGGCCGGGGTGGCCGTTGCCAGGGCCGCTTCGGCGGCTTGGCGGAAGGCGGCCATGGGGTGCTCGGCGAGGGCTGCGCCGACGGCCGGGACTGCGGCTCCGGCCATCGAGAGGCTGGTCGCGCCGAGGCCGGCCAGCACGCTGGCCAGCTGCGGGTCGGACGCGGCTTCGCCGCACACGCCGACCGGCTTGCCCAGCTCGCGCCCGGCCTTGCCGACCTGCGCGATCAGGCGCAGCAGTGCGGGCTGCCACGGGTCGTTGAGCTCGGCGAGCGCACCGGCCATCCGGTCCGCGGCGAACACGTACTGGGCGAGGTCGTTGGTGCCGATGCTGACGAAGTCGACGGCGGCCAGGATCTCCGGAGCGCTCAGCGCGGCGGCCGGGACCTCGATCATCACCCCGGCGCGCGGCAGACCCGCCGCGCGGACCCGCTCGGCGAACCAGGCGGCTTCCTCCGCGGTGGCGACCATCGGCGCCATCACGGAAACCTCGGCACCGGAGTCGGCGGCCGCACCGGCGATCGCGGCCAGCTGCCGGTCCAGCAGGTCCGGCCGGTCGAAGGCCACGCGCAGGCCGCGGGCACCGAGCGCCGGGTTCGGCTCGACGCCCATGTCCAGGAACGCCAGCGGCTTGTCCGCCCCGGCGTCGAGGGTGCGCACGATGACCGGCTTGCCCGCGAACGGTTCGAGCACCTCGCGGTAGGCCGCGCGCTGGGTCTCCACGGACGGTTCGTCGCCAGCCGCGAGGTAACAGAACTCGGTGCGGAACAGTCCAATGCCCTGGGCCCCGGCAGCTGCCGCAGCGCTCGCGTCAGCGGCCGATCCGACGTTGGCGACGACCTTGACCGGCTCACCGTCCGCCGTGACGCCGACGCCGTTCCACTCGACGGCGGCGGCCCGTTCGGCGGCCTGCACGGCCACCTCTTCGTCGCTGATCTCCACCTCGCCGCTGTCACCGTCGACGACGGCGCCGACCGCGTCGGACGACTCGAGCACTCCACGGACCGCGACCACGGCCGGAATGCCCAGTGCACGCGCCAGAATCGCGGTGTGGCTGGTCGGACCGCCCTCCTCGGTGACCAGCGCGAGCACCAGCTCGGGGTTGAGGTCGGCGGTGTCGGCGGGGGCGAGGTCGCGGGCCAGCAGCACGCTCGGCCGTTCGAGCTCGGGCACGCCGGGCGGGGTCACGCCGTGCAGCTCGGCGATGATCCGGTCCCGCACGTCCTGCACGTCGCGGGCGCGTTCGGCCATGTAGCCGCCGGCCGTGCGCAGGGCGTCGGCGAACCCGTTCGCGGCTTCGAAGATCGCGCGAGGTGCGGGCAGCGAGCAGGCGGTGACCTGTTGCTCGGCCTGCGAGATCAGCGCCGGGTCCATGGCCATGGCGGCGGTGGTCTCCAGGACGGCTTTCGCGTCGCCTTCGACTCGCGCGGCGCGCTGGAACAGCCGCTCGGCCACGGCGTCGGCGGCGGGGCGGATCCGCGCGGCCTCGGCGGTCGGATCGGTCGGTGCGGGAGTGGCGGGCGGTTCGGGCAGTGGATCGGCGACCCGGGCGACCGGTCCCGAGGCGTGGCCGGAGCTGACTCCGACACCAGTCAAACGCGACATGGTCTAGACCATACCTTTCCGAAGCCTTCTGCATAAGCCTCATCAACGCGCCTTGCTCCGAGCGGGAATGCCGCCCGATACGGCGCGTCAGATCGACCTTTGCCGCGATCGTAGGCACCGGTACACCGTTCGGCGCGATGCGAAGGTGGACACGCCCACACGCGGTGACCTCAGTGGTTCCTACGTCACCCGAATGTCGCAGCACGCTGACTACCCATGAGTAACGAGTGAGTAGCTGTACGGATCCTGGCGGCACCCCCCGAACAGCAAGCTGTTGGCATGGCAATGAGCACGCAGATCACCGAGCCGACCCCGACCATCGACTGGTTCGCCGAGCCGCTGGCAGCGATCATCCGCCTGTTTTCGGCTCAGCTCCCGGACGTCCCCGAGAGCTCGGAGAACCCCGACGCCACGAACAACATGCTCCCGCCGCCGACAAGCGAGTGGCCCGACTGGGCTCCTTCCGCAGCAGCGGGGGAGACGGTCGACACGAGCCTGGCGACCCCGGCCTTCATCCCGGTAGCCCGGACGGCGAGCTGACCGACGACCGATGCCAACACGAGAGAACCGAACCTGAACGGCCCGTTCACTTCGAAGGAGGAGCGGGCCGTTCGTCGTTCTGGCGGGCCACTGTGGAGCTTCCGGGGGTCGACCGTTCGAGCTAACTTGCGACCGGGTGCGCATCTTTTCCGCGTTGTCCGGGGGCAGACTGAACAAGTTGCTGCTCGCCGGTATCGCGCCACCGACGATCGCAACCGCCAAGGGCCGACCGCAACGCCCCCCGTGCGGTCGGCCCTTGTCACGTCCTGGCTCAGTTCTCCTTGCGCAGGCCGATGGCCTTCAGCGCACCGTCGATCAAGCCGGGCTTCTGCTCCGGCAGCAGGTGCGGCGCGTGCTCGCCGACCGCGCCGAGGACGGTGCCCGCCGAGGGGTTGACCGCCTGCCACTCGCCGACGACGACCGTCGGGACGGTCTCGTTGCCGTCGGCGATGCTGCGCACGGTCGCCGCCGCCTCCGCGTCGTCCCAGATGTTCACCTCGGTGAATTCCAGCCCTTGCCGACGCAGCCCGGCCCGCAGCGAGGTGCAGAAGGGGCAGCCCGGGCGGGTGTAGACGACGACTTCCTGCACTCCGGCGGTCATGTTGCCTCCTAGATCGCAAACCGGCTTGATCGTGCCCACGAGCTGCAACGCGGCGAGCACCCGGTTCATTCGCCCCGCGGTCGCATCCGGTGCGAACGCGAATCAGCGGAATCGACGCTAACTCACCCGGTTCGACGGTCCGATGCGACACAATCGCTGCGCGTCCAGAGGAGGTGCCGCATGACCGAGGTGTCCAGGCGCGAGCGGCTCCGCGCCGCCACCGAACTGGAGATCCGCCAGCACGCCCGGGTGCTGTTGGCCGACCACGGCAGTGACGCGGTCACCTTGCGAGCCATCGCGCGGGAACTGGGCATCACCGCCCCCGCGCTGTACCGCTACTACGAGTCGCGCGAGGACTTGGTCCGCCAGCTGTGCGACGACGTCTGCGCCGACCTCGCCGCCGAACTCCACGGCGAATCGGACGAGGCCGGCGAGAGGTTCCTGGACAAGATCTTCGCGGTGTGCCGCGGATTCCGCCGCTGGGCGCTGGCCCACCCGGAGGAGTTCGCGCTGGTCTTCGCCACCCCGCACGCCGAGGCGGAGCAACGCCAACCGGACCAGTTCGCGACGGTCTTCCTCGGCATCGTCGGCCCGTTCCTCGCCGAAGGCGCAATCCTGGCGACCCCAGCGGACCTGACGACCGAGCTGCCGGATCTGTCCGCCCACCAGAAATCCCTGGCAGCAGCGTTTTCCACCGCAGGCGTCGAACTACCACCCGACGCACTCCGCCCGGACGCGGTGTACTTCCTGCTCCGCTGGTGGGTCCGCCTCTACGGCCACGTGGCCCTGGAAGTCTTCGGCCGCTTCCCCTTCGACCTGACCGACGCAGACCGCCTCTTCGAAGCAATGCTCCACGAGCTGACCAGGGAAACCGGCCTCACCTGAACTGGTCTCAGCTCCAGATGCCGTGCTGGAGAACACGGGGATCAAGGGTGACGGCGACCTGGGGGTGGTGCTCGTCGACCAGGTCCTCGATGGCGAGCCGGTGCTTGCCCACGTAGGGCGGCGGCACGGCGGCGAGCTTCTGGCGCGTCCGCTCGTCCAGGTATGCGCGGCATTCCTCGTCGGTCATGGTGTCGAACACCGGTTGTCGGGCGGCCGGGGACTGCACCACCTCCCGCATCTGCCAAACGCTGATCACGCCAGGGCCAGCTCCCGCGTGCTGCCCGTGCCCACCGCGCAGCGGGAAGACCGCGACGAACACCGCAGCGGCGGCCAGCACTCCGAGCGGCGCACCCACCGGTGAGCCGATGAAACCGAGCATGACGTCCATCCCGAACCTCCTTGCTTCCCAACGAATCCGGATTCAGTCCTGAGTGGACTGCGCCGCCTGCGCATCACGCCGCGCCGTGGCTTCCGACCAGCAGGTTTCGCAGGTGGGCGCCAACCAGTCCACATCGGTCACCCGGACGACGCCGATGCGCAGGCCGCACAAGGTCGCCCGCTCCTGCCCGGGAAACGGCGGCTCATCAGGCTCCAACCCGTGCCGCACCCCGTCGACGGGCCGCCAGTAGGCAACAGGCCGTTGCGGCTCCAGGTTCGGATAGAGCACTGAGAACACCTCCAAAGACCGGGGAAAGGAGAGGCGGCGGGCCGACGGGGTCGGGGAGGGGCAACCACCGGCCCGCCACCTAGATCGAAAGTATCCCGGAAAGCTTTCTGGCGGTATTACCTGATCGTGTTCCGTTTCATGTGCTAAACCTGAACCATTTCCGGATCCAACACGACACGAGGAACCAGATGGCACCCTCTTCGCCACCTGTAGCAGCGTGGGAACTCGGCGTCCGCCTGCGGGAAGCACGCGAGCTGAGAGATCTGAGCTCAACGAATGCCGCGAAATCCATTGGTATCACGCAGAACTACCTGAGCAACGTAGAGCATGGCCGACGCCGGATCGCCGAGGACAAGCTCGAGAAGCTGCTCACCAACTACGGCGTGCGCGAAGACGAGCGCAAGGAACTCCTTGCGCTACGCCGAGCATCAGACGGGACCGGTTGGTGGTCGCGTTACAGCGGGCTGTTTTCAGCAGAACTCATAAGGTTCTTCGGATACGAGCACGGTGCGCAGGAGATGCACACCTACGAGGGCGCCATGATCTCGGGGTTACTGCAGACCGAGAATTACTCTCGCGCCGTTCACAACGGAGACGGGGCGAATCTGCGCAGGTCAGAGGTCGAGCGCCGCATCGAAGCCCGTGTCCGTAGACAGGAACGTCTCACCGGGACCGATCCGCTAAGCGCAACGATCGTCATGGCTGAAGGTGCTCTCTTCCAGCAGGTCGGCGGGCCGGAAGTGCTTGCCGAGCAGCTGAAACACCTGCTCACGCTCATGGACGCCCACCCTGACACTCTCGATCTTCGGATCATTCCCTTCAGCGCAGGGGCGTACTGCGCGCTGGGCAGCTCAACCTTCCACCTGCTGACCTTCCCGAGCACCAGACTCATGCGCCTCGGCTGGCACGAGACCGTGACCTCGCTGAACCTCGTAGAGAGCGAGCTAAAGGTTCACCAATACAGCGTTGCGTTCTCCGAAGCGCTGAGCCGTGCAGCGGATCGAGACGGCTCCAAACAGCTCATCCGCAGGGCATTGCAGCAGATAACATGAGCGGGTGTCAGGTTTAGGTGAGTGCTTACCCAACGCCAACTGGTTCAAGTCCAGCTACTCGACCAGTTCACAGGGCTGCGTCGAAGTCGCGATGACGCCCGAGGTCATCGGGGTGCGGGACACGAAGGACCGCGACCGCGGGACGTTGGTGTTCGCGCCGCAGCGCTGGTCCGACTTCGTGAACTCCGTCAAGCAGTAAGTCGCCTAGGAGATCGAGCCCCTGCTGGCCACCATCACCCGGCAACTAGAAGCCGAACTCTCGGCCCGAACCCGCTTCTTCGAGATCTAGGCGACTCGGTATGGGCATGGATCTTCCGCTGTCCGAGCAGTTCGTCCTGCTCGGCCACAAACCCACCGGGGGTCGGGTGCGGTGGGCGGTGAATTACGCGGGAGCTGCTGAGCTCGCGGACTTCCTGCTCTGGAAGCGCATCAACTTCACCGGGTGGAAGATCCGGGTGATCAACGCCGCGCCGACGGGTTCGGCCTGGTTCGACGGCGGTCTTGCCCTGCTGTCGCAACGCGCGGGTGCGAAGGGCAAGCCCGTTCCCGTGCTGAAGTACCTCCAGGACCGGGGACCGTTGTCCGGTTCCAAGACCTGCGCGTTCGCCACACACCGAGATGCGCTCGCCCGCCGGGATCTCCTGCGGTGCGGCCAGAAGCGTCTGCTCGGCGTGATCCCGCGCGCCCGCTGGTATCCGAGTCCGGCTGCGTGGAACGCGGTTCTGAACGAACTCCGCGCCTTCGCCCGCGGGGAACTACCACCGGAAGGCCGCCTGGTCCTGCTCGCCGCCCTCGTCCACAGCACCGGCCTGCACCAGAAACTGGCACTCACCACGCCCGAACGCAAGCAGTTGAAGCAGATCAGCCAGAGCACCGCACTCGGACAAGCCGTGCGAGCAGTCATCAACGCGCAGGCCGCCGCGGTGTGAACCACGGCGGCCTGGAAGAACCGGAAATGAGGACGGTGGTCACTGCTTTGGTTGGTTGAAGCGGATGCGGTTGCCGAAGGGGTCTCGGAGACCGCAGTCGATTCCGTACGGCCGCTCGGTGGGTTCGTCGGTGAACTCCACGCCCTTGGCCAGCAGCGTCTCGTAGGTCTTCTGGCAGTCGTCGGTGGTCAGCACGAGCCAACCGCCCATGACGCCCTTCGTGACCAGGTCCCGCACCTGCTCAGCGAGTTCCTCCGACATGGCCGGCGGACCGGGTCGCTCGAGCAGGATCTGCCGGCCGGGGTCGCCGGGCACCTGGACGGTGAGCCAGCGCATGAACCCGAGGTTCTGGTCGCTGCCCACCTCGAGGCCGAGCTTGTTGACGTAGAAGTCGTACGCCTCGTCCTGGTCGAGCACGTAGATCTGGGAGAGCGTCACTGCGTTGAACATGGTCAGAACACTATTCGGCGGGGCAGCGCCGGTGCTTATCCAAAACTGACCGGTCTCATCCAGTTCTTCGCGAAGCAGGTGGGAACGCCGGCTGCGGCGCCCCGGTTCTGCTCGCGGTAGTCGCTCGGTGACAGGCCGACGATGTCGTGGAACGTGCGGCTGAACGTGCCGGTGCTGGAGAAACCGACCGCGAAGCAGATCTCGGTGATGCTGCGCTCGTCCTCCCGCAGCAGCCACATGGCGCGTTCCACCCGCCGGCGCTGGAGGTAGCGGTGCGGCGTTTCCCCGAAAACAGCGCGGAACTTGCGGTTGAAGTACCCCGGCGACACGTGGGCGATCCGGGCGAGCGCGGGCACGTCCAGCGGCTCGGCGTAGGAACGGTCCATCGCATCCCGAGCGCGAAGCATCAGCCGGTTCGTCTGCTCGGATGCCTTGGCCACGAAGAACATCCAAGCACACGGCGAACATCGAGCCCTGAAACGCCGAAGGCCGCTGCGGTTCGAACCGCAGCGGCCGGAGGCGAGGACTGCGGCCCGTGGGGTGCTCGGGCCGCCGTGCTCGGGTCAGGGGTTGGTCACCGCCGAAACCTCGCCCACGTGCAGGTTCTCGATGACGTTGCGGGCGTCGCGGTACTGGTACGAGCCCGACTCGAACAGCAGGTAGGCCTGGCCGTTCAGCTCGGTGATGCCCTCGGCCATGCTCGGCGCGCGGTAGCACTTGGTGGACGGGCGGTCGATGTCGGTGGCGCCCTTGTCGACCACGTAGAGGTTGCTGCGATTGTCGCGGTCGTGCGACGTGCTGAACACGAACTTGTCCTCGGTGACCATGAGGCCCTGGGTCTTCTTCGGCACCTCGTAGGTCGTCTGCTCGGTCAGCGAACCGTCGTCGCCGACCTGGTACGACTGCATCGTGCCGCGCCCGGCTTCGTTGAACTTGCCCGCGTAGACGGTGCCGCCGTCAGCGGAGATGAAGGACGCCGCAGCGACCTCGCGGGCGTCGCCGACCTGCTCGAGGTACGGGATGCCGCCCGTCTTCATCGCGTCGTGCAGCTCGGAGAGCCTGTACTTGCGGATGGTGTGCTGGCTGCCGGAGTCGCGGCCCTGCACGAACGCCCAGCCGTTGCTGATCGCGATGCCGCCGACGTGCGATTCGGCAATGGCGACCGTGCCGACGTGCCCCCAGGTCTTCGGGTCGATGCCCATGATCAGCGAGTTCTGCCCGGGCCTGCCGTAGGCGGTCACCAGCAGCAGGTCGGTGCCCGCGCCGTCCCAGCCCGGCCAAGCGGCCAGGCCCTGCGGGGTGGTCTCGTCCAGCCTCGGCACCACCGGGCCCTTGCTGAAGGCCTTGTCGTAGACCTTCGAAGCGGACGGACCCGGGTAGAACGGCTGCCAGAAATTGGCCGCGGACTCGCACGCGATGGCCTCGTCCTCGTCGGCCATCGCCACGGTCGTGGTCGTCGCCGCGGTGCCCAGCAGCAGCGCGCCACTCAGCGCGGCAATGGTGACCTTCCGGAGCAGGGGTTTCATCGGGCCTCGCAAAGCTTGTCGGTATCGATTCGTCCACAGTGGGACGCCGCTGCGCCGAATTCGGTTCCCGCTCAACCCAACTTTTCTCGATCGAGTGGCACCCCGGGCCTACCGGACCACAGTTTCAATTGAAACTGTGGACTACCGGCGCGTCGGACACTCGACACACCGGAGAATGTGGACAACTAGCCCGACTTGGGGATGATTTCCGCAATTCCCATTGAGGTGATCTCAGTGGTTTATGTGTAGCCGTGTTCGTGGTGGGTGAGCACGAGTGCGGCTTGGACGATGTCGCCGGTTTTGCGGGGGCTG
>NZ_JBSFBZ010000072.1:0-33740 GCF_053593195.1 Saccharopolyspora sp. NPDC002376 | reverse complement strand
CAAGCACTCCAAGATCAGCACACCGAGCACATGATCAACTACGTTACGAGCGGGCAGCGCCCGGGCCAGATTCACGGAAACTGTGCCAGAGCCAGGATT
Source organism: Saccharopolyspora sp. NPDC002376 (assembly GCF_053593195.1). Lineage (NCBI taxonomy): Bacteria > Bacillati > Actinomycetota > Actinomycetes > Pseudonocardiales > Pseudonocardiaceae > Saccharopolyspora > Saccharopolyspora sp. NPDC002376. The sequence continues at coordinate 33,641 of NZ_JBSFBZ010000072.1, read as the reverse complement.
CACCCGTCAGCGACAACTCCGGGCCACAGCGGAGGGACCGCGGCGTCGAGCTGAACAACGAAAGGAAACTCGGCCCACCGCGCTCAAGCCTCTTCGGCGAGCATGGCACCTGCCGGGCTGCCTACTCTTGCCGTGTGCCGCGACAAACGGAGTACTACCACGACCCGAACGCCCCCGCGGCCAACTCGCTGGCTCCCACCTCGTTCGCGGTGGTACGTGATGCTCAACGTCGGGTCTTGCTAGTGCAGCGCATCGATACTCGGAACTGGGAACTGCCAGGCGGGAATGTCAACGTCGGGGAATCCGCACCCGATGCCGCCGTGCGTGAGGTGAACGAAGAAGCCGGCGTCCTCATCACCGTGACCGGGCTCGCCGGCGTCTATACCGACCCGGGGCACGTCATCGTGTACTCCAGCGGGAGGTGAGCCAGCAGTTCGCCGTGTGCTTCCACGCCAAATCGCTGCGGGGTGACCCGCGCCCGGATCACGAAGAGACGATCAACGCCGCGTGGGTGGAAACCGAAGCCCTGGACGACCTACCCATCCACCCGAGCATGAAACTGCGCCTGGCACACGCACTAAAACAGCCTGCACAGGTGCACGTGGCCTGAGTGCCGCCGCAGCATGCTGTCGCACGAGGCGGCGAGTCCCCGGGAATGCGTGCTTGATCGGCCGGTCTTATGAGGCCATCCTGGCCGGGGCGCGTCGCCAGGCCGGTGGTCCAATCGCGGATGACAGTCTCCGCGCGTCCTCGCCAGTGGTGAAGTGGGCTTCCCCACGGTTGTGTTGCGGGCACTCGCGCCGAAGGCGGCCGCGGCGAGCCAGTGCCCTGGCACGCGCAGCGCCCGCCTGGTTCGCAGGCACGCGGTCAGTTCGCTGTGCAATTCCCCGCCGCCTTGAATGTAGAGCGCCCGATAGACGGCCTCGTGTGAGATCAGCATCGATTCGTCATCGGGGAAGTCGACCCGGAGTCGGTGGGCGATCTGCTCCGGCCCCCACAGAGGCTGCCGTCGCCGATGGGTGCACGGAAGGTTTGCGATGCCTGAAGCCGGCGCGGGGTGGATCGGTGAGGTCGGTCCCGGACCGAGCTACCTCGACGAAGGCTCGGGTGGCCCGGACAACGACTTCACCAACTCCAGCGCCACCTTCATGACCTACGACCTCATGCACATCGCCGCCCTGCTCCGGCAAGCTGGAGGCGTGGCCGCACGCCCACAGCAACCAGCGTTCTGCGTGGGCTGCGGGCTGTCACTTCGGTTCGACCACCCGGACTACCGCTGACGGGTGCGCCCAAAGGAGAGTCCACGATGACTGGACAGGACACGGACCTGGCAACGATGGTCACCGGGCTCGGTTGCGCTGCAATCGTGGATGCCATGGGACGAGCCCACCACCACCGCGCGCACGTGCTGAGCCTGGTCAGCCCCACTCCGCAGCGCCCGATGTTCGGCCCCGCCGTGACCATCGCTTACCTGCCTTACCGCGACGACTTCACCGATACCAAGACCGCAGGATTCGCCGGCTGGTTCTACCGAGCGGTAGGAAATACCCCCGCAGGGGCAGTCCTTGTGCTCTCCAGCGGTGGCTACCCGGACGTCTCGCATGGCGGTGGCACGAAAATGTCCCGCCTGCACAACCACGAGCTCGCCGGGTTGCTCTGCGACGGCCGGCTCCGCGACTTCGACGAACTGGCCCGGTACCGCTTCGCCACCTGGTGCACGGGCGAGGCCACCCGAGCGGGCGGCGACACCGTGATGCCGTGTGCGGCCAACATCCCCGTGGAAGTCGGCGGCGTGTGCATCACACCCGGCGACTACATCTACGCAGACCGCGCCGGCGCCGTCGTCATCCCGGCGCACAGCGTGCGGGACGTGCTGACCGAAGCGCAACACATCCAAGCCGAGGACGTGGACTTCCGGGCTCAGATCCGCAACGAGGACCCTTCAGCGCTACGGGCAGGAAGGCGCTTCGGGCGGCAAGAGCTGTAGTGATCTCGCCTGCCCGGCGTGCCGCCCATTCCGGGCTGTCAAAATGTCCAAGCCACAGGACGCACTCGTCACAGTGCAGTCGCACAGCAAGTTGCTCGGGGTGCGCGGCGTCGCCGAGACGTGCGGTAACAGCCGCCAGCACTGTGTGGTCGAACCGGTTGCCCGTACGCCTTCTACGCGATGGTCTGCTACTGCGACGTCGGCGACAACCGTCTCGCTCGCGAGCTCTCTGCCGAGGTGATCCAGGTCGAGGTCACTCATCAGGTGACCGCCTTACCCAACGGCGCCGCTCGAGCTCGTCGTCGTCGACGAAGACCAGCATCGGCCGACCGGGAGCCATCATCATCGTCACGAGGAAACGCAGAGGGATGTCGGTGCGGTTGTTGGCGTCCTGAAAGTGGATTACGTTTCCGCCGGGTTCCCAGAATGCCTCGCCGGCCTTGATCAACCGCGGCGGCTCACCCTCCAGTTCGAAGACCATTTCGCCCTCCAGCACGTAGCCGAAACAGGGCCCGCCGGGGTGGCGGTGCGGCGGGATCCCGGGATCGCCGGGCGGCCACTCGATCACCAGGGTCATCACTTCGCCGTCCGCCGGCCGAAAGGACGGCGTGACGCTCTGAAGCACGGTCATCGCGTTCTGCACCTTGTCGTTGGCGTCCTGCTTCGACATCGCTTCTCCTTGGTTTGTCAGACCGTTGCACCACCGCCGTCGGTGTGCAGTGTCGATCCGGTGATGAAGCTCGACCGGGGCGGCCGGCTATCGCGCGCCAGCCGCCAGCCACTGGTCGAACGTCGTCGGGGCGATGCGGGCGTTCTCGCCGGGCAGCAGTACATTGCCAGCCATCGACTCATCCAGGGGGCCCGACCACGTGGGAACCAGCTTCACGTTGCGGCCGAGAATGTCGTTGGTGCGGCGGGCCATGTCGACGAGGTCTTGCGGCTCAGGACCGGCGACGTCCACGTAGCGGCCCTGCGGCTCCCCGATGGCGACCTCGGCCAAGACATGAGCTATGTCGTCGGGTGCGATCGGCTGAACGAGTAGCGGGGCGATGATGGCGACGCCGTCGCGCTCGGTCCAGCTAGTAGCCAACGCCGCAAAGTCGTGAAATTGCGTGGCTGGCACAATCGTCCACGGCACGCGGCCCTCCTCGATCAGGCGCTCTTGCTCGCGCTTGCCCGAGTAGTGGGCAGTACCGCCTTCGATCCGGTGGATTCCGACGATCGACAGCAATACGTGGTGACGCACGCCCGCGCGTTCCTCGGCGGCGAGAAGATTTCTCGTGGTAGTGCCGAAATAGTCGCGAGTCTCGGCGGCGCTGATCGGCGGCGAGCTGATGGCATCGACCACCGCGTCAACCCTTTCGAGCGCCGCGTCCAAACCCTGGCCCGTAATCAGGTCAACGCCTAGAGAGCGGCTGATGCGAACCACCGCGTGCCCCTCGCGCTCAAGGAACGAGACGGTGCGGGCGCCGATATTGCCGGTCGCACCAGCCACAGCGATTCGCATGGTGAACCTCCGGTGAGGGCGTGACCACCTCCTGGACGATGCTGCGCCGCGCTGCCCAGTCCCGCAAGCTGCCGTCTATCCGGCCGGCATGGCCCTCGACGTGGACAACCGTACGTACTACGCCCTTCTCCGCGGCGTAGCCCGACTCTTAATCCGTTTGTCAAGCGGCTGCGGTGAGGCGAGGTGTGAGTTTGAGTTGGTAAGGGCGGTCGTCGCGCAGCAGTGCCCACGGCACGTTGACACGTCGGCGGGCCAGGGTGAGCACGGCTTGGGTGTGCCGTTGCCCTCGGCGCGTTTGCGGTCGTAGAACCGTTTGGACACGGCGCAGGCACGGATGCTGATCGGCGCAGACGTGTAGAAAATCCGTTGCAGCGGACGCCTGTAGCGCTGGGGCCGGTGCAGGTTGCCACTGATACGGCCGGAATCGCGGGACCCTACGGGGCCGGACATCTCAAACGGTAGGGACGACTGACCGTCCTGGGTGTTTGGGTCTTTCGGCTCTTCCGTGCTTTGACCCTGGCCAGCATGTTGGCGGCAGCCGATGCTGATGGAATCCCGACATGCTGAGCGGCTATCGATCGCGTTCTGCTCGGCGTGCCCGATCAACGGATGGCGCTGGTTCGTGAGCCGTGCTGGGGAGGGACTGCGATGGGTATCGTGTCGCCTGGTTTTCAGGGGCGGCCGCGTACGACCAGGCCACACTTACCGCCGGGCCAGTACCTGATCGAGGATTTCCCCGTGTTGTCCGCGGGCCCGACGCCGCGGGTTCCGCTGGATGAGTGGGAGTTCGTGATCACGACGGAGACCGGGCAGGTCCATCGCTGGTCGTGGCCGCAGTTTCAGGAACTGCCCAGGGAGACGCGGAAAGTGGACATCCATTGCGTCACCAAGTGGTCGAAGCTGGGCACGATGTGGAGGGGCGTGTCGCTGGACACGCTACTGGCCGAGGTGGACACGGCGGCAGATTTCGCGCTGATGGACTCCTACGGTGGGTACATGACGAACCTGCCGTTGGAGGATCTGCTCGATGGCCAGGCGTGGATCGCCTACGAGTACGACGGTGCCGATCTTTCACCCGAGCATGGAGGTCCGGCCAGGTTGCTCGTGCCGCATCTGTACTTCTGGAAATCGGCGAAGTGGGTGCACGGCATGCGGCTGCTGCTGGAGGACGAACCCGGATTCTGGGAGACCATCGGCTATCACGATTACGGTGACCCGTGGCGCGAGCAGCGGTATCAGGGCGACTGACCGGCCGACTGAGCTGGCGGGTCGCGCGTCTTGTCGACTACCGCGACGAGACGCCCACGGCACGCACGCTGGTGTTGGACGTAACGGGCTGGCCGGGACATTCGGCCGGGCAGCACGTCGACCTCCGGCTCACCGCCGCTGATGGTTACAGCGCGCAGCGCAGCTATTCACTGGCCGTCCCCGCGGGCGGTGATCGGCTGGAGCTGACGGTGCAGCGGGTGCCCGATGGCGAGGTGTCTCCGTACCTGACCGAGGTGTACTCGGTAGGAGACCCGGTGGAGGTGCGCGGACCCCTCGGTGGCTGGTTCGTATGGCGCCCGACAGAGACCGAGCCGGTGCTGCTGATCGCGGGAGGATCGGGCATCGTGCCGTTGATGGCGATGGTGCGGGCGCGTCGGGCGGCCCGTAGTCGTACACCGTTTCGCTTGCTCTACTCGGTCCGCTCGCCTGCTGAGGTGTATTACGCCCGGGAGCTGGCTCAGCCGACGCGTGGGGACGACGGCCTGGACGTGACCTACGTGTACACGCGGTCGGCGCCGCAGGGTTGGACCGGGAAGCTCGGAAGGATCGGCATCGCGGACATCAACCGTGGTGGCTGGCCACCGGAGTTCGAACCGAGCTGTTTCGTCTGCGGCCCCACGGGTTTTGTCGAAACGGCCGCCAACATTCTCGTGGCGCTGGGCCACGCACCTGGGCGCATCAAGACCGAGAGGTTCGGCCCGAGTGGAGGATGACATGACACAGCCGAACACCGAGCAGCACGTGGACGGCAACGCCCTGGCCGGGCCTTTGGCGGAGGTCTTCGCTGTCGATGTCACAGCCGCCATCGAGCGTTGCATGCACTGCGGGCGCACCGGCCCGGTCGCTACACTCCGCGTCTACCAGCGCGCACCCGGACTGGTCGCCCGATGTCCAGGCTGCGACGGGGTGGTGCTGCGCCTTGTCCGGGGACCGGATAGGGCCTGGTTGGACCTGAAAGGCACGATGAGTCTCCAGATCCCGCTGGCAGGTTCCGGTTAGCCCGTACCCTTCCACGTGTGGTGGTGCCGTCCGATATGCCGGGCCAACAGCGACGACGAGGCCCTCGATCCTGCCAACCGTCGCGGCTACGTCTACTCCCGTGACACGGATGTCTCGCACAGCAACGGCCTATCCCGCACGTCTCGACAGCGCGGCCGATCAATCATCCGGCCGCCTCCGCGCGGCGCTACGTGGTTTCCGCCGTGCCTCCGCGGCGCTCGCTTGAGACGCGCTTGCGAAGCAAGGCGAGGGCGGCAGCTGGGAACAGGAGAACCGACAAGAGACCCGCGCAGATCAGCGCCGCCGCAGTCACCGGAGTCATCAGGCCGAGCGCGACGCCGATCTGCGTCGCGGCAACCAAGAACGGCAGCGACGTCGCCTGCAGCAGCCCGGCCGCGACCGAGGAACGTGTGCCAAGCGAGCGCTGGTAGAGCAGCGCTGGAAGCCCGCGCACGAGCAGCAGCGCGAGCAGGAATAGCGGCACTCGAAGCAACGCGGACGGAGTCGCGATCAATCCTCCGAGGTCGAGCTGCACACCGCTGGCGACGAAGAACACCGGAATCAGGAACCCGTACCCGATCGCCTCCAGCTTCGTCCGGAAATGCGGGTGCGTAGCCGAGTCACGATCGACCAAGCCCACGACCGCACCAGCCAGAAACGCGCCCAGGATGCTCTCGAGGCCAAATCCCTCGGCGAGCACGACGAAGGCCACGAGCAGCACGACCGCCGCACGGACCCGGATCTCCGCGGTGGTGTCCTGCAACCGCAGGAAAAGATCTCCCAGACGCATTGACCGCCCTGCTAAAGCCACCGCCATCCCGATGGCGGCCACGAAGGCGACGAAGACGATCAGCGACACGAGCCGGCCTCCGGTGCTGCCGCCGGACGTGGAAAAGAGCAGCGACAGCAGGACCACCGCGGCGAAGTCGGCCACGGAGGACGCTGTGATCGTCGTTTGTCCCATCGCCTGGTTCGCACGCCCCGCGTCCTTGAGTATCGGGACGACGAGACCGAGCGATGTCGCGGACAGCGCCACCGCGATCAGCATCGGGTCACGCACCCAGCCCGCCGCGCCGAACGAGAAGCCCACCGCCACGCCGATCGCCAAGCTCACCATGTAGCCGATCAAGGCCACTCGCAGCAGCGGCCCGCGCAGGCGACGGAAGTCGACCTCGAGCCCCGCGAGAAACAGGAGGAACGCCAGCCCCAGCAACGCGACGACCTGCACCGCCTGATCCGTGCGCACGAGTCCCAGTACCGATGGCCCCACGATGACCCCGGCAACGATCTCCAGGACCACAGACGGGATCCGCAGCCGCGGTGCCAGCCCGAGCAACAACGGCGCCAGCAAGGCGATGATCGTCAGTATCAGAAGGTTCCCGAAGCTCGGCATCGTCAACCCCCGCTCAACCGCTGGCCCACCTCGAGCACGCGCCGTCATACCTCGCTGGCTGCGGAAAACGTAGGCACCGCGTGCACGAGTTGTTTCAGCGGCGCGGCGCCGACGATCGCGATCGTGGCGGATTGCAAGAGCTCCTGCACGCCCGGACCGGTGAACGTGGCACCGAGAAGGTCGCGCTCCACGTCGACGGCGAGCTTGCGGTCTCGCGCGGTCTTCCGCAGGCACCGACCGGCGGGAGGCCAGGCGCTCTCCGGAGGTTACCGACTCTCTCGCCGCTGTCGCGACTGGCCATTCACAGAACTTCACACGAGGCGGCGAGCCCCTGGGGATGCGTGCTTGATCGGTAGGCGATGGCGTTCGACCGGCATGTGCTAACCGAACCGGTTGCCGTGGTATTCGTCGTGCGACGCCCCCAAGCAGGCGCAGCCCACGTGTTGTCGTCTCGCAGCCAGGTGCGCACCACTTGGCGATGGTTCCAGCGGTGGGAGGTTCCATTAATGCCGTCCCGCCAGATCGGAGCAAGCGTCTGATTCGGTCGCGCTGTCCGTGACCTGGGCCACAGGTTGCCTGTGTTTGGCTGGTGGGGGCCACGGCCAGTCTCCAGGACGTGGCGCAGGCGGGCGTGGCCGTGGTCGAAGTCCGGAGCTGGAGTCGTGAACCCGGTGCGCTGGCCATTGCTCGTTCCTGAACCACGTCAGGCGCGGTGCCCACCGGTTGACGGGCCGGGGGCGGATCGTCTGATCCGTGGTTTCTGTAGGGCGCGAGGTTGGGATACTCGAGGAGCGAGTGATCGTCCTGGTATCCGGCCCGGGATCCGGCCACGAGCAATGTGGTGTCGGGTGCCGCTGTAGAAGCGGGAGGCCTGGCTGGGTGCCAGGCCTCCCGAGTTGGACGTTTTACGGATTATTGGGTCTTAGCCCGCTAGTGGGTGCTTCTCGCCGGTGAGGGCGGCGAGTGCGGTGGCGACTTCGTGGATGCTTGCTCGGGTGTAGGTGGTGGTGCTTCCGCCGTCACCGTTGTTGTTGTCGGTGTGGCCGGCGTAGGCGCGGGCGACGGCGTAGCCGAAGTTGCGTTCTACCCAGGTCAGAGTGGTGTGGCGGAGCCAGTGGGTACTGATCTGTTGGGTGGCGACCCAGGGCAGCTTTTCGCCGAGCCGGGTCCAGAGGTAGTCGTAGCGTCGGTAGGTGATCGGGGCTCCCTTGATGTAGCGGAGGAGTTGTCCGCCTGATTTCGTGGCTCCGCGTTGTTCGGCGTGTTCGCGGAGGTGGGTCATGAGGGTGGGGGAGACCGGTTGCCAGCGGACGGTTCCGCCTTTCTCGTGGAGCATGATCAGGCAGTTGTCGGGGTCGAGGTCCCGGGGTGTGAGTGCTAGTGCTCCGCCTCGGCGGCAGGCTGTTTCGGTGTGGAGCCGGATGATGAGGCTGTCGAGGACGGGATCGTTGCCGGTGGTGGCGGCAGTGTGGTTGATCTCCTCGAGCCGGGAGTCCGGCAGACCGCGGCGTGTGGTGGGCAGGCGGCGCGGCTTGGGCACCTTCTTGGCGGGGTTGTCACTGATCAGGTCGTCGGCCACGGCGTGGTTGTAGAGGCAGCGCAGGGCGGCGATGAGGTGCTCGGCCGCGCCTTGTCCTCCGCGGGCGTTGCGGCGGACGACCACCTGGCTGCGGGTCCTCTCAGAGAACTGTTTGATCTCCAGCGGTGTTGGTTCGTCCAGGCGCCGGTCGCCCCACTCGGCTTCCACACGTTTCCAGTAGGAGCCGTACACGCGGCGGGTTCCGGCGCTGACAGCGGCAGAGACCTGGGGAATGTATTCAGCGAAGGTCGGAGCGAGCGGCCGCGCGGACGGGGTGCTGACGAGGTCATCCACCGAGACCCCGAGACGCCCGAGCAGCAGCTTGGCCGCCTCGATCTCCTCCGGACTGGCGCCTGACGTGTTCTCGGTCATGCCGGCTCACCGCCCCACAGCTCGGCGTGACGTTGCTCCAGGGCCTCGTCCACAGCAGTGAGGGGATCGACCAGCAGCATGTCCCGCCGTGGGTCGGCGACGAGTAGGACGCAATCCCCGGTATGGATGCCGCAAGCAGCTCTCGCGGTCGCCGGGATCGTGATCAGCGGTGTACCGGGCAGCCGGTGGACCCCACCAGCGTCGGGCTGCAACACGACCGCTCCCGAGGTGACCCGGATGGTCAGGCTCTGACCGGGTTGCCACTCCAGGGTGTGCAGGACCGGTCGGGCCGAGACCCGGCCGGAGGAGTCCATCCGGACCATGCCGTAGGTCACCGGCAGTTCACGGCGCCGGGCAATGACCGGAAGAGGAAGGCTGCGGCGCTCCGCGCTTCCCGCCGGGGTAGAAGCGCCATGGTCGGTGGCTTCGGGTGGCACCAGGCCCGTGACGATCTGCTCAGTCATGGCCACCACCCCGATGACCAGCACAAACCAGGGGAGAACAGATCTGTAGACACCGAAAATCGCGACGGCCGAAGTGCCGTCGCGATACCGTGTTCAAGTGTTCGCTGTGTTGGGGAAATTTCACGCGATTTTGTGTCCGAGGGGGGGACTTGAACCCCCACCAGTGGGAGGAATCCCCGAACCGGGGATTCGTCTCCATGGCGGCGATGTTAGTGCTGAGCGTCTCGCCTGTCCAAAGTTTCGGCCTGCTTCTGAGTGCTTACCCCGATCAGACGGAGCTGTCGTTGCGTTCGTGCCGGTCGGCTAAGCCGATCCCGTGGATGCGGGGCCGAGACCGTAGAACCCGACGGCGAAGCCAGCGGCTGGGAACCATCCTCACGGGCGCGGGGCCGAGTGGTCCGGCATGGCTGCCGATGACGTGCTGTGGGAACCATCCCCGCGTTCGAGGGGCCGAGGTCCCAACAGGTCCGCCCGCCGCTGGCCCTCGTGGCGCCCGCACTGCCTCCGACCCGATCGCGCTGGCTGAAGGCACCCGGCTGCGCGCGGCGGTGGACCGCCCCGCTGGTCACCACACGGACGCGATGACCACGACGCTGGATGCCCTACAGCATCTCGAGCTGCGCCGATCCGAGCACTGCACGCACGCCGCGTAGCTGTTCCTGTCTGTGGGCTACGCCGCAGCGCTCGGGCAGGACCGCGCCCGCAGCGCCGAATTCCTTGGCGAGGCTGCCCGCCTGGTCGAGCATCTGCCCGGGATACCGACCGGCGCAGTGTGGCGGCCAACGTGCTCTCGCACTGCATCAGCGTTGGACTCGCGCTCGGCGACGCCGGTTCGTCACTGTGGCAGGCCAGATCCATCACCACCTCGCTGGGGATGGTGCCCATGGTGGAGCGCCGCGCCCGGATCCTGGTCGACGTCGCCCTGGCCTGGCAGCAGTGGGGCAAGCCCGAGCATGCGCGGCACGTTGCTGCGCGCCGCGCAGCGGATCGCGCCGGACGAGGTCGCTACCCGGGGAACCGCCCAGCGACTGCAGCGGGAGCTGACCACGCACTGACCCGACCGTCCCGGGGTGACGGTGTTCGGCCGATCGTGTCGCGGCAGGGGCCTGCGCTAGCCTGGCGCTTCTCGATCACGGAGGGGTGCCAGGTCCATGGGCAAGCGTCAGCGTCGGCGCAATCGTCAGCAGAGGAAGAACTCGTCGCCGAAGCCGCAGCGGTACTTGGTGCCGAACGCGGAGACGCCGCTGGTCGAGGTCCATTTCGCCCCCGGCATTTCCGAGGACGACAAGGCGATGTGCTTGCGGTATTGGGAGTTTGACGAGCCCGGTACCTGGACGCACCGGGTGGCTGCGCTCGGCGCGCCGGCTCATGTGCAGCAGACGCTGCGGACCTACTGCTGCGCGTCGCTGCTGACGGTGGTGTGCCCGGACTGTTCGGCACCGCTGACGGTGACCACGCGCTCGGAGATGACCGCGACCCGACTGTGGCGGCGTGATGCGTTCCCGACGTCGACGCTGACCTCGTCCTACCCCTGCTCGGAGTGCCGGGAGGCGGCTGCTGAGGTTCGTCGTCAGGAGCAGCAGCGTGCTGCCGCACAGCAGCGTGCCGATGAGCAGCGCGCTGAAGAGGAACGGAAGAAGAACGCTGAGGAGCGGGTGGCCAACGCCAGCGCGTGGCTTGAGGCGCAGGCTGGGCGTGCTGAGCCCGAGAGGTTTCCCGAGCCTCGGGACGCGTTGGCGTTGCTGGCGTTGGTGGAGGTCATGCTCCGCTCCGATGCCGAGTCGTTCGGGCCGTACAGCAGGCTCGGCTACACCCTCGGCGAGTCGGTGCGCACCGACGAGGAGACGCTACGGGAGCTGTTCCGGCTGTGGTGGCTGGTGCCGACGCTACCGGCGACGACCGGCGAGTTCGCCTTCTACGACGACAACACGGTGGAGGGCGTTTACCTGGATCGGATACCGCTGCGGCTGGCGCCCGCGTTGGGCGAGAACACCGTTGGTGTGCGCCGGCACGTCGCTGGCGAGCTCCGGCGCTTTCTGCTGGCGCGGCCGCCAGCGGAGCTGGCCGAGATCGTCGCCGACCTCGAGACCGCGATGGCGGTGGCGTACCTGGATTACTTGCTGGTCAGTAGCTACGAGGAGGAACCGGTTCCTGAGCACCGTGTGAGCGAGGCCCACGAGATCTGCCGGAACACCCTGCGCGACGGGTTCACGTTCGGCCAGCTGCTCGCGGTCATCTGGTCCTCGACGGCGAGCGCCGTGGCGTGGGGGCAGCGCACGCCGGGCCTGAAGTCCGGCAGCGTGTCCTCGGCGGCGGTGACTACCTTGGGGCGGCGCGTCGATTCGGGTCGGGATCGTGCGCTGCCCGAGTACGACCTGCCGAACGCGGTTCCCCGGCCGGCCACCTACGCCACCGCGCTGCGACTGCTGGCCCAGCACGAAGCCGAACGCGAACCACGACAGATCTTCCAGAGCCTGCAGCGGCGCCTCGAAGCGCGAGCGCGGGAAGCGCTCGAGCTCGACACCGAGCTGGCCGCCGCCGCACCGGATTCCGAGCAGACGGCGAGCGCACCGGAGCAGGCAGACCCGACGGCGGGGCCTGATGGCAGCGGCGGGGATCAGCAGGCCCCGGCACTGACCTACGCGGTGGTGAGTGCGGACGGGACCCTCGAGTTCCGCACCGACCTGCCCGAGGTGATGATGCAACGGATCAGCGCCGAAGCCGGTGCGGACGCCGAGCTGCTGGACCAGGTCGTGCTGGACGAGCCGATGACGATCAACGCCTACCTCGCCGAGGAGCCGACCGGAACGGGTGCGGCGCCGAACTCGGTGGCCTACGAGATGTTCTGGCTGCTTGGCCAGCCGCAACCGCAGCTGGCCGGGCCGGTGGCGTTCGTCGGCGTCGAGATCGACCGCATCAGCACACGCAGTCTGGATGAGGAGCACCAGGCGCTGCTGCGCACCGCTCACCAGATCGCCGAAGCGCGGGTGGACGTCGGCCGCCAGCGCGCACCCAGGAGGTAGTCACCGGAGTGCTGGTCCCTGGGGCTGGTCGTCCTGCGGGCCCGAGCCGCCGCGCGCAGCCTGGGGGTGAGGAGGCGTAGGCAGATGAGTGGCAAGCACGCCACAGGTGGGAAGGGCTCGTCGAAGTCGATGCCGATGAGCCGGAGTGCGGCGAGCCGGATCCAGTCGGCAGCTGCTCGTCATCCCGGCTCGGCGTCGGCGCGGTCGGGGTTCGCGGGGCGTGCGCAGAGCGCCGCGGATCGGTCCGAGAGCACCAGGGGTGACGGCGGTTCTACGGGCGGGTGAAGGCCTTGCGGGCGGGGCCGCCGCGCACGTGCTGTGGAGTGCCGGCTGCCGTACGGGGTCGTGTGCGTCGGTCGTGGGCCCGGATCGCTTTGCGCAGCACGCGCCACAGGTCGGAGACTTCTTGGCTGGCTTCGATGTCGGCTCCGCTGGCCACGTACTGGGCCATGGCCAGGGTGGCGCCGCTGAGCTCGTGCCCGCCGGTGCCGCTGTAGTGGTCGAGCGCGGCCAGCGCGGCCATCGTGCGGGAGTCCCGCAGCCGCGCGCGGGTCACCTGTGCGGCCTCGGGCCCGATGTTCTCGGGTTCCAGCTCCACCAGTGAGCGCAGCCACTGGATCAGGCCGGCGTTGGTGACGGTGAGGAACTCGACGCCTTCGATCAGCCGCTCGTGCCGCGTGGTCGTGCGGGTGGTGTGCACGGGGCCGTCTTCGCCGCGCAGCCGCGCCGCGGCCGGCCCGATCTCGTAGAGCGCGTCCAGGGACTGCTCGGCTTTGGATCCGGCCCGGATCTCATCCAGCCGTTCCCGTGTTCGCTGCGCGCGTCGGCGCGCGTCGGCGGCACGGGCGGCGTCCATGGCTTCCAGCTGCACCCGCGAGGCGGACTTGCGTTTCTCCTGCACGTCGTAGGCGCCGAGCGCTTCCTGCCGCGCGTACCAGTCCTCATAGGACAGCACGGTGGTGGGTGGGCGTTTGGGTAGCTGGTTGCTGGTGTAGGTCCAGGTCGCCAGCCGGGCCTGCAGGGCCTCGCCGAGCGGTTTCTGGGGATCCGGTGTGAACGGAGCCGGGCGGCGGGTGCGGCCGGAGTGCTTCAGCGCGTGCAGCAGGCAGTTCACGCTCCAGCTGGCCCGGAAGAACGGCGCGGACAGTTCGCGCAGCTCGTTGTCGCTGATCTGCTCGGGGCTCCACCGCATCGCCTCGCGGAACCGGGCGACGGCCCGGCTAACCTGGTCCCAGGTCCCCGGCGTCACCGATCGCGGCCACGGATCGCGATCCCGGGACTGGGCTTCGTGCTGGCGTTGCTGTTCGAGCGAGGTCGTGATCACCGCGCCGGTGCCCTCACCGGCCTCGATCGGCGGCGCCACCGGCAGGCCCTGGCCGTCGCGCCACTGGTTGAGCAGGTAGCGCACCAGGTCGACACGACGGCCGGTGGAGACCTGTTTCTGCGGGGATCCGTCGGGGCGTTCGTGCAGTGCCCGCACCAGCGCATCCACGCACCAGTCGGCGGCGAAGAACGCTTCGAACTCGACGGCCAGGCGCTCGGGGGTGACGTCGCGCCACCGCTCCATGCGGATGAGGGTCTGGGTGGCCTGCAGCTGGGCGTGCGGGCTCTGCGGGACGATCCGTGTGTGCCAGGCCTCCTGCTCGGACATGCAGGCAACGTACCGAATGCGAGCAGTGGAAGGTCCGGCTCCTCGTTCGGTGTCCAGCGACCCGGGTGCGAAATGAGTTTGTGCGCAGGGACAACGGCCGCCCCGAAGACGATGTCGGGGTGGCCGTTGATCGAGCATACTCACCGGGAGCTGTTGTCGGCGGGCGCGTACGAGGAGATCTCCTTCAGCCGCTCCTTCTGCTCGCGGATCTCTCTTCGAGCGCGTCCACAGGGCTGCCGTCGAAGGGGGGATCACCAGGTAGGCGCCTCGTCGACGCGCTGGCGCGGTTCCGGGGACCGACGCGTTTCGCCGAGCTGCGACTCATCGAGTACGGCGGTCACGGCTGTCCCTCCTTCTCACCAAGGGATCTGTGTCCCGGAACCCAGCAATCGATCAGGATCAACGAAAGTCGCGACACGCGGCGGGATTACATCACCGCGCCGCCGCCGTATCGCGCTGGGTTGACGATCTCTCCTCTGCGGCCGGTCAGCTGACTGGTCAGGATCACCGGGCCCGGCTTGAACCGCGGCTGCGCGGTATGCCGACCGATCAGCACGAGAGTCGGCCAGCAGCCCGAATTCGGTGCAGTGGGTAGCTGGTACCGCCAGTTGACGATGCCTGGGTGAGAGCCGGGTCGGGGCTGTGCTACCTGGGGACGCAGTGTCAGGGCGGAGCGACGGCGAAATTCCGGTGTGCCGAAAACGTTGGTGGTCGCGCTTGGTGCCATGCGCAATAGTCGTCAGGGGAGCTTGGCCTGTTCGTAGCTTCGTCTAGGGCGGAGGATAGCGGTCGCTTCCTTCAGGGCTGCTTCCTGCGGCTCATCGGTTAATCCTGGTTGGTGTAGCCCGGACGTTGCGATGGCAGGCAAGATCGTGTCGTGCTGGAGCGAGGGGCTTTCCGGATCGGGCAGGAAATCGTCAAGCAGGTGGCCAGGGTTTGGTTGGGGCACCGGCGTGATGCTCGGGAACGCGGCAGCGAGCTCGTCGACTTGCTGGCGGTGAGCGTCACCGACAGGTTTCACCGGCGCAAGTTGGTGCGGCAGCTCGAGGACATCGGCGATCAGGTGGCAGTGCGGATGCAGCCGATGTTGGAACGCGAGAGCCACGATCTGCCCGAGAACGAGATCCGAGCCGCACTCGATGCTGCCGTGGACACGTTGAGTGCGGCGGATCTTACTGATCGAGCGCTGTTCGCCGCGGATGTGAACGCGACCAAGCTCGTGCGAGCGGTAGCTCGAACGGATCCGCACGCTGTCGATCGGGCCGGACTCGGTGAATCTGGCCGAGCACTCTACGAACGAGTCCTTGAGGAAGGCTGCGTGTGCTTGCTGCAGATCGTGCGGCAGCTGCCGGAATTCCAGCCCCGCGCAATGGTCGAGTTGCTGGACCGCATGGCCACCACAGCCGAACGCATCGAGCAGGTCCTCGAGCGCCTGCCCCGGACAGTGCCGGAGAGATCCGGCGGCAGAGCGAACGATGTCGAGTTCACACGCCGCTATCTGGGACTGGCCAGTGAGACGATGGACAGGTTGGAGCTGTTCGGTGTCGATGTGCGCCATTACCGTCCGCGGACGTCGGTGAGTATCGCTTATCTGAGCCTGTCGGTGACCGCCGCATCCTGGCGGGAACACGACTCTGGTCGCGGGCGAGGTGGCAGCGATCAGATGCGGATCGAGGAGGCGCTGTCCGATTCCCGGTTGACCTTGCTGCGCGGCGAGGCCGGCTCGGGCAAGACAACGCTGCTGCAGTGGATTGCCGTCAACGCGGCTCGGGCCGGGTTCACCGGGGAGCTCACTGACTGGAACGACAAGGTCCCGTTCATCGTCCCGCTGCGGGCCTACGCCGAAACACCTCTTCCCTGGCCGGAGGAGATCGCGGCGGCTAATGCGGGTCCGGTCGCCTCCGAGATCCCGGTCGGTTGGGCTGACCGCTGTTTCCAGTCCGGTGATGCGTTGTTACTGGTCGATGGGGTGGACGAGCTCACTCACCAGCGGCGGCGGAAAGTGCGCGACTGGCTGGAGCAGATGCTCACAGCCTTTCCAGCGATCACCCTCGTGGTGACCTCTCGTCCGAGCGCGGCGGAGGCGGACTGGCTTGATGATCAGGGATTCCACCCGGTGCTGCTGGAACCGATGACGCCGGCCGACATCGACGCGTTCTGCCGCCGATGGCACAACGCGGTGCGCGCTTCGGCGCGCCACGGCGTGGCCTTGCCGTGTACTCCGGCGGAACTGGCGGACTACGAGGCTGCGCTGGCGCGCCATCTGGATTCCAAACCGCATCTGCGCGCGCTGGCCACGACACCGCTGCTGTGCGCAATGTTGTGCGCGCTGAACCTGGACCGCCGCAAACAGCTGCCGCCCGACCGCATGAAGCTCTACGAGGCGGCGCTGGAGATGCTCGTCGAACGTCGCGACGCCGAACGCGACATCGCGCGGACTGATAGCCCGGACCTCGGAGCCAAGACAAAGATCGCGCTCTTGCAGTACCTGGCGTGGTGGCTTACCCAGTGCGGGCGCGCGGAGATCGACACCGAAAACGCCGTCGAGCGCATCGCCTTTGCGCTCACCCGCCTGCCCGCCGTGGACGCTGAACCGGAGGAGGTGCTGAGGTACCTGCTCGAACGCAGCGGTGTGATCCGCGAACCAGTCCTGGGCAGGATCGAGTTCGTACACCGCACCTTCCAGGAGTACCTGGCGGGAAAGCAGGCGGCCGAGGAACACCTCGCAGATCTGCTGGTGCGCAACGCCCACCTCGACCAGTGGCGAGAAACGGTAGTGATGGGCGCCGGGCATATGACTCCACGGCTGCGAGGCGACCTGCTCACGGGGCTGCTGGACCGGGCCGATCGAGAGTACCGACGGACCCGCCGTCTGCGATTGGTCGCGGCGGCCTGTCTGGAAACAGCCCACTCCGTCGCACCGGAGGTCGCCGGGAGGGTGGAAGTTGTGCTCGCCGAACTGACCCCGCCGCGCAACAAGCGGGAAGGGAGATCACTTTCACTGGCGGGTGAACAGGTCTTGCGCCACATGCCGAAGAGATTGGATGGGTTGAAACCCGGTTCGGCAAAAGCCTGTATCCGCACTGCGACATTCGTCAACAGCACCGCGGCCCTTGACCTCCTGTCCCGCTACGCCGAGGACGCGCGCGGTGCGGTGCAGGCGGAGCTTGCCGCTGCGTGGAAGTACCACAATCCCGAGGACTACGCCCGGAAAGTCCTCGCCGACGCACCGCTGCAGGGCGGGCGGATCTTGGTCGAGCGCCTCCAACACGTGCCGTTCCTACGGCTGTTGAAGAACCTGAGGGCTACGGACATCGATCTGGATCCCGACGACTATCCCGAGGACCTTCGCGCATTAGACGACGTGCCGAACTTGATAGCGCTTCGTATCCGCAGCGCGCCTTCGGATACGACTACTGTGGACATCGAACCTCTCGTTAGGCACGAGCAGCTGGCCATACTCAGGACAAACTTCCGCCGCCTCGCTCGGCTGGGTCCGGTCGAACGGCTCACCGCGCTCGACACCCTGAACATCGCCCCGCCAGCTGGGACATCCGACCTGTCCTTCCTGTATCCGCTCAGGAAGCTGCGCGGACTGGACCTCAGGCGATCCGAAGAGCTGCGCTCGTTGGACTCACTGCGTGGATGCGCGCCGCTCAGCAGGCTCGGAGTGTGGGATGCCCGCTCGCTCACGGACATCAGCACTCTCCGGACCATGCCGATGCTACGGCAGCTCTCGCTGAACGAAGCCCCGATCGGAGAGGAAGAGCTCGCTGAGGTGCTGCCCGCGCTATCGCAGCTGGATCACCTAAACCTGCATACGTGCACCTCGGTCTCCGACCTTACGGAAATCGCCAAGACGCCTGTCGCCACACTGTGGCTCTGGGGAACTTCGGCCCGGGATCTCACGCCGCTCACGGGAATGACGAGGCTGCGGGACCTCGCTCTCCCGTACAGCTCGGTGACCGACATCGGTCCGCTGGCCCAGTTGCCGAACCTAAAGAGACTCGACCTCCGCGGTGTTCCAGACGACCTCGACCTGTGTCCGCTCACGAACCGTTCGAAGCTGCTGGAGGTGTGGCTCAGCCCCGGCCAGAAACACGCCAGTGAGAACGCGACGCTGCCGAACCTGCTCATCAAACGCGTCTGAGGACGAGAGCCCACGCGGATACCCCCTGCTATTTGGTTCCCGCGGCCACGAGCACCAGGGCTAGGTCTGCATCTCCGCCAGCACGGCCCGTCGGTTTCCGTCCCGCATTCTCCGTGCGAGCAGGCTCATTCCGAGCTGTCGTCTGTGGCCGCGCAGCAGAGTCCGATCCATGTTGCTGCTGGTTCAGGCGGGATGGTGGAGGCAGCGGCGTCGATGGATGCAGACGTTCGACAGGGCGGAGGTCGTTCGACAAGGCGGAGGTCGGGTGATCCGACCGCGGGCCGGCGTGTCCTCGTCCCGGACTAGTCCATCTGGGTCCTCGTTGCCATGGTTTCCGATGACATCTTTCTGTCTGTTTGACAATAAGCTACGGTCGCTGCCATGTCCGATGGGTCTTGGTCGCCTCCCGCGGTGTTGGTCGCAGTTGATTTGGTCATCTTGACGCTGCGCGGTTCGGCGCTTCATGTCCTGCTAGTGGAGCGCGGTGTAGAGCCGTTCGTGGGTGATCAGGCTTTGCCTGGTGGGTTTCTGAGCAATGCGGGTGAGGACCTCCTGGCCGCTGCTCAGCGCGAGTTGCGCGAGGAGGCGGATCTGGATCCGTCGCGGCTGCACTTGGAGCAGTTGGGGACCTACGGGGCTCCTGGTCGTGATCCGCGCGGGCGAGTCGTTTCCGTGGCATACCTGGCGATCGCGCCTGGTCTGCCCGAGCCGGTCGCGGGGACTGACGCGGCGGGAGCGTCCTGGGTACCGGTCGATGGTGTCTTGTCCGGGCGCGCGCAGCTGGCGTTCGACCACCGGCAGATCGTGCTCGACGGTGTGGAGCGGGCTCGGGGCAAGCTGGAGCATTCGTCATTGGCTACCGCATTCTGCGACGAAACCTTCACCATCGCGGAGCTGCAGCAGGTCTATGAGGCGGTGTGGGGCGTGCAGCTCGACCCCCGCAACTTTTACCGCAAGGTCCAGAAGGTCCCGGGCTTCATCATCCCGGCACAGGGAGAGCGCAGGACGACGAAAGGGCGGCCCGCGCGATTGTTCCAGGCCGGACCTCGAAAGGTGCTGCATCCGCCTCTGGTGCGACCCGAACCAACAACGAGCGTTGAAGGGGATCGATGACGAAGAACATGGTGGTGGTCCTCACTGCCTTGAACCTCGAGTACGACGCTGTTCGCCGGCGTTTGGTCGATCTGCAGGTGCATCGCCACGAGCGGGGCACCCGCTTCGAAGTCGGCACGGTGCGGGGCACGACCTGCCGTGTGGCGCTGGGACTCACGGACAAAGGCAACCATCCCGCTGCGGTGTTGGCTGAGAGGGCGATTCAGGAGTTCTCGCCGGTGGCGGTGCTGTTCGTGGGTGTTGCCGGTGCTTTGTGGGACGACTTGCCGCTAGGAGATGTGGTGGTGGCAAAGCAGGTCTACGCCTACCACGGTGGCACCAGCGAAGACGACGGTCTCAAAGCCCGTCCGCGCATGTGGGAGGCCGAGCATCGGATCAGCCAGCTCGTCTCACATCTTGGCCGCACCGGTGACTGGTTGGACGGCGTGTCGGCTAGCCCCCACGTGCCGCAGGTGCACTTCGGCGCCATCGCCGCTGGAGAGATCGTGCACAACTCCCGTGTCTCCTACGAAGCGCAATGGGTCCGGCAGCACTTCAACGATGCGCTGGCGATCGAGATGGAATCGGCTGGCGTGGCGCAAGCCGGGCATCTCAGCGGCACTCCAGTAAGCATCGTGCGCGGCATCAGTGACAGGGCGGATGGGTCCAAGAGCACCAACACCGATCGAGCTTGGCAGCCGCGGGCCGCGGACAACGCGGCCGCCTTCGCCATCCGGCTTGCTGAAGAACTGATCAAGGAACAGGAGCACAACACGATGCGCGAATCCAACAGCGGCAAAGGACCTAGCAGCATCACCAACATCGCTTCGCGCTCCAGCCAGGTCGCGATCCAGGCCGGCTATGTCTCCGGGAACATCGTCTATATGGGTGGGGCGTCCCAAAACTCGACGCCGGCGGACCTCGGTGCAGAGCTGGCCGCCATCCGCGACCACCTCATGCGCGAGCGTTCCGCCGGCAACGTCGACGACACCACGTACGAGGCAGCACAGACCGAGCTCGACAACGCGAGCAAGGCGCTGGAGTCCAACACGCCAGAGGGCAAGAGCGCATTCATCGTCGCGCTCAAGCGGTTGCGTGGGCTCGTCGCCGACCTGGCAGACCTCGCAGCCAAGGTAGCTCCGTTGATCACGGCGGCGAACGGGTTGTCATGAACCCACCCGCCACGGCCACGAAGAACACCGCCGAGCCCGGAGCCACCGTGGGGATCCAGGCCGAAGAGGTGCACAACTCCACGGTGTACCAGGTACTTCCTGACGACCCGCCGAGCCGGAAGTACGAGATCGGTGTGCAGTTCCTCGACGACGGCGTACCCAGCCGGGCCCGAGACCTGATCGACGACGCGATCGCACAGGGACATGACACCGCAGAAGTCCGGTTCCACTGGGTGCTGGCCATGCTGAGCAAGCGGGCCTACCGCGACCTCACACCCCCCGAGCGGGACCAATTAGGACGCACAACCGACCTCCTCAGCATTTACGAGGATGATGAGTGGAAGCGTGCGTTATCAGCTATCTGCGACTTGCTGGACTGCCTGAAGGACTCGCACAGTGACCCCAGCGATGCGGTCAACAAGCTACTAGCGCTACGCGACTCCCAACGAGACAAGGTCGTCCGCCACCTGGACCTCGTCCTCACCGGCGGCATCAAGGACGCGGTCTGGGCTGAGGCCCGACACGCGGCCACAGAAGCACGGTTCGACCGGAACCGCCTCGACCGAGTATGGGCATATTTCCACCCCCGTCCGATCGGCGCACGAGCGCTACGGCCCGCCGCGGTGTTCACCACTGACACGGACTACATCCGCGCCGTCATCTGGTCGCTGCTTTTCGGCGTGGCCTTCGGGTATCTCGGCTGGCTGGTTCTGCAGCAGGCGGCAACGCTTCCGGTCCTCGCGTACCTGTTTGCGATCGCAGCCGGATACGTCGGATGTCGTAACGCGCTGGACTGGCACTACCGAAACGCGCGGCTGAGGGCCAAAGATCGCGTCTACCTCCCAACGATGTGGATCGACCGCAGCTCCGGTGACGGGTTCGCCAGCCAGGTGAGCCAGTTCTTCAGGTACTACTTCGGCAAATACGTGCCGAAGGGAACGTCCCGGGAGCAGTGGCTCAACGAGACCCACGGCATCCAGACCGCTTTGCGAAACGAGGTCGTGGAGCTCTACCGCGAAAACCGCACCGAGATCGATCGGGTCAACTGGTTGATCCGTCACCTCGTCAGCGACGTCCGGCGACGTTGGGAATCCGGAACACTGTGGTCCTACCGTGAGCGGTACCGAACACCGTCGTCGATGAAGGTGTGGTGCGTCCTCTCGTTCGTTGCTGCCGCCGCTGCGGTCGTAAGCGCGATTGACGCGGCATTGCAGACGGACGTGTTCCTGACGGCGTTCGCTGTGTGCGTTGCGCTGGTGAGCGGGCGAGCCGCAACGATGCGATGGCTGCACATCATCAGTGAGCGCCGACGGTACGCCGAGGACTATCAGGAGTACGAGGAAGCCCTGGAAGCTCGGATAGCGGCGTGCCAGCGCTGGAAGGACAAGCTGGATTCCACCCGTCCTGAAGAGCACGAGATGGAAGCCTGGCTCGACTACGACAAAACCATGGTCCTCGACGAAGCGCTCCGCCACTACCACCTGGCGTGGCGCGACATCATCGCCTACGCCTTCCTGCAGACGCCCGCGGCCAAGTACAAGCGAGCTCGAGTCCCTGGCGGCCCGTGGCGTTACTCGAAGTACGACATCCGCCTGTTCCTGATCACACAGGATGGTGTCCGCGAAGTCAGCACCGAGCTCGACTTTGAGCACGCGAACTTCAATGGTCAACAACGCAACAACTACCGCTTCGACGCTGTCTCTTCGGTCCACGTGGCTCGAGCAGGCCAGCTCAGCCACACCTTGCAACTGACTCTGACGAACGGACCCACCAGGGACATTCGCGTCATGGACCCGGCAAAGCAACGTGACGACGCAAGTGAAAGCCCGGGCGCGTTCTCCAAGTTGAACCTCGATGCCGCGGGATTCACCCACGCCCTGCACATCCTGGAAGGCATCGCGGCCGAGGGCAAAGGCTGGATCGACCGCGACCCCCATGCCAAGCGCAACGCCGGCGACCTTCCGTCGGCCGCCGACGGTATCGGACCTGCGGAAGGTGGTGCTGCCTGAACTGCCACTGGGATCCAACTCGGTGCACTGAGCTCGAGCTGGGGATCGAGGGGCAAGAGCTGACTCCTCGTTAAGACCTGAGCTCAGGTTCACGGCAGTGGCGGTAACCGGCATACTGCCTGAAGCAGTTTCAGGTTGATCGCTGGTCGGCGATGTGGATGGGGCCATGTCGTTCAGCGCTGGTAGGGGGTCCTGTGGGGCAGGAGGAGCGGCGGACGTCGTTCAACTCGATAAGTGGGGGAGTCTTCGGTCCTGCGTTCCAGACTGGCGAGATTCACGGTGATGTGCACTTCCACTCGGGCGCGCAGGACGGACAAGCTCGCACAGTCTGGGATTTCGTCAGTAGTAAACCGGGTGGTGATCGGGGGACAGCTGACCGCCAGACGGCTCGGAAACAGGTGGATTGGCCTGTTCTGGTGGGTGTCGTCCCGCAACTGGCGAGCTCCTTCCAGCACCGTGCCTTGAGTGAGGAGCTTGGGAACGAGCTGGAGCGTGAGTGGTCACAGGGCGACAAGCAGTCCGTACCCGAAGCGAGTCAAGGGCGCCGGCGGCATCATGTCCTGACCGGTTTGGGCGGGGTAGGAAAGACACAGCTTGCTGCCCAACTCGCTCAACGATTCGTACGGCAATGGCGGCAGGACCGCCACGGCCAGCTACTTGACCTGCTGGTGTGGATCACGGCCGACTCACGGGACGCGATTGTCAACGGCTACGCCCGAGTCGCCGGCAAGCTCGGCCTGCCCGAGGCGAACGACTTCGACGGTGACACCACCGCCAACCGGTGTCAGCACTTTCAAACATGGATGGAAACTACGTCCGGGCGGTGGCTCGTCATCCTCGATGATCTGCAGGACCCTCGTGATCTCAACGGCCTCTGGCCCCTCGATGCCGGCCATACGATCGTCACGACTCGCCGACGCGGCGAACCTGCCTTCGACGGACGACATGTCATCGAGGTCGGCTCGTTCGGCCGCCAAGAATCCCTCAACTACTTCCGTGACAAGCTCGGTGACCGCTACCAGGCCGAGGACGCGGCCAAACTCGCCAACGACCTCGTCTATCTTCCACTGGCTCTGGCACAGGCCGCCGCGTACATCGCCACGCGCGGCATCACCTGTTCGGAGTACCGACGTCGGCTAGCTGACAAAAGGCGACGGCTCGAGGACGTGTTCCCCGACGATGAGGGACTTCCAGACGAACACAAGACAACGTTAGCAGCGACCTGGTCCCTTTCGATCCACGCGGCCAACCAGCTCCGGCCGGTAGGACTGGCACGCCCGCTGCTCGAGCTGGCTTCACTCCTGGACGGCAACGGCATCCCTCTCGAGGTCTTCACGGCGCCACCGGTTCTGGACCACCTGAGCGCGATCACCTCGTACGAGGTGATCGACGCGGAACAGGTTGAAGGCGCGCTCTCGAACTTGCACCGTCTCAGCCTGGCGACTCGCGACACCGCGAGTTGGTATAGGCGACTTCGTGTGCATGCCCTCGTGCAACGCACGACCCGCGATGACATTCCCCAGCATCAGCCTCTTGACGCACTGGCATGGTGCGCAGCAGAGGCGCTCATGCGCCGCTGGCCGGCAGACATCCCAATCCCCGACCGCGAACTGGCAGATAACGCCAACAACCTTGAGCACCACACCAGACGCGAACTCTTGCAAGGGCCGGAAGGAGCGCACACCCTCCTGTACTGCCTCGGCCGAAGCAAGGGGAGATCGGAAAGCCCTGGCTCCGCGGTTGTCTACTTTGAGAGGCTCCTTGACGAGTCCATCCGTACCTTGGGCGATCAGCACACGGATACGTTGATCATTCGGTATGCCCTTGCGGGGTGGCGCCGCCGGGCAGGCGAAGCGTCGGCCGCTGTGGCGGAGTTGGAGGATGTGCTGGCCTTCGTGTTGGCACGGTTTGG
The DNA here is from genome assembly GCF_053593195.1 of Saccharopolyspora sp. NPDC002376. NCBI lineage: Bacteria > Bacillati > Actinomycetota > Actinomycetes > Pseudonocardiales > Pseudonocardiaceae > Saccharopolyspora > Saccharopolyspora sp. NPDC002376. Next base: position 9,062 of record NZ_JBSFBZ010000072.1, on the reverse strand, counting down.
CCACCAAGACCAACTCACGTTGATCATCCGGCACGAACTCGCACACTGTCGCCGCGCGGACGGTCATGTTTCTGGGGCGATTGCAGAGATGGAGGAGTTGCTGGCCGTGCACCTACAGGAGCTCGGTCCCAAGAACTCCACGACCTTGATCACCCGTCGCTATCTTGCAGACTGGCGAGCAGAGGATGGCGACATACCCGCAGCGATCGCGGAGTTGGAGGAACTGCTGGCAGCCCAGCGGCACGCGCTCGGCCCGGACCACACCGCGACGGTGAAGACACAGGACGACCTCGAAGAATGGCGTGACAGGGGAAAACGACTGACACAAGCGATCGGCGAGCTGGATGAGATCGCGGTCGCGCGACTGACGCTACTGGCACCGGACAACACCGCGGCGTTGACGCTTCAACGCAACCTCGCACGTTGGCGGGACTGGGCCGGTGACATTGCCGGAGCGATCACCCAACTGGAGATGCTCCTGACAACCCAGCGACAGGCATGCGGCGGTGAAAATCCTGCGACGTTGCTGACCCGGCGTCACCTCGCGAGCTGCCGCAGTCGAACCGGAGATCTCCGCGGAGCGATAGCGGAACTGGAGACCGCGCTCGAGGCTCAGCTACAGGTGCACGGGACAGACCATCGGTCCACGCTGGCTGTGCGGCACCACCTTGCGTTCACGCGCGCGGAGTCCGGAGACGTGGCAGAAGGAGCCATGCAGTTGGAAGAGGTGCTCGCCTCACAACTACACGCACTCGGCCCTAGGGATCCCGATACGTTGGCCACCCGCCACAGCCTCATCTTCCTACAAGGCCTCGCGGGTGACGCGGACGTAGCGATCACCAAGCTGGAAGAGCTGCTGGCGGAGAGACTCGCGGTTCTGGGGCCGGTGAGCCCCGTCACCCTAACGACTCGGCACAGCCTCGCGTTCTTCCGCGGCCAAACTGGCGATGCGACCGGTGCCGTCAGCGAGCTGGAAAAGGTACTAGCCGCCCAACAAGAGATACGTGGCGCCCGGCACCCCGACACACTCGCCACCCAGCAAGACCTCGAGTACTGGAGCGACCTCAACTGAACTGGTTCGTGCTTCAAAGTTATCCCGTAATCCCGGCACTTTGGGGTAGTCGATCACGAGCTGGCGCGCGTGATCGGTCGTGGTCAACGACATGTCGGACGTACCCGAATCAGGACGTGCACACACTCCATGATGCGCCTTGCTGGACCGGGCGCATTACGATCTGGGGAACAGAAGTGGAACAGCCAACAACGCGCACCCACAACAGCATTCAAGGCTCCATGAACAACGCGGTCCAAGCAGGAACAATTGTTGGACCGGTGAACCTGGCAACCCACCACCACCACAAGCAGGCGTACAACCCAGGACTGTTCTCAGTCGCCGCGCCTGTGCAGCGCCTAGCCGGAGACACTCGCCTCGCCCCCTACTCCGAGTAGTCGACATGGTCGGCAAGGCAGCCACGACTTGTCAACTAGCTGTGCTGGGGGGAAGTGCCTTCTCACTGAAGTCCTGTACCTGTGTTGCTCGGCGTGTCAGGACGCGACAGGCCGTGGTGGCCTCGATCTGGCGACTCTGATCGGCGTGGTCGAGTCTGCTTCATTCGTCCTGTTCGGTGTGAAACTCATTGTCGCGCCAGAATTTGACGAGCTGTGCATACAGGTCAGTACCGGATGGCGACTGGTGTGGGATGTAGAGCCGGACGAGATCCGCGTAGCTGGGGCGGAATCCGAACCAGATGTCGAATATCCGGAGCATGGTGTTCGGCCCGGGGGTGTGGTGGAGATGGAGGATGGTCAGTCCGTCGCCTGCTAGCTCGCTCTCCTTGCTGGCGCTGGATACGACGATCTTCCACAAGGGCTCCATCCCTGTGCCGAGGTCTCGGGTGATCGGTTCGTCGCCGACCCGGTCCAATGCGGCGGTGAGCGCGGGGGCGAGTTCGTCGAAGGATGAGGGCAGGTCCATGTCTGCCGCACGAGCACGTGAGACAGGCAGAACGTCGGTCATGAAGAGCTTACGAAGCCGGTCCTGGCCCTGCGGCCCGGTGTAATCGGCTGCCTGCCAGCAGGATGCGAGTTGCGCGCGAAGCGCATCCTGCTCGTCGATCCGGGGAGATGCATGCACGAAGAGTGTGTGCCGGGAGAACGAGTCTCTTACCTGCTGGGAACGGTGGATCTTCATCGCGCCTGTCAGCACAAACGCATCCATCGCAGCGAGCAAGCCGCTGTCGTCGCAATCGACCCGGCGGACAAAAGCTTTCTCCCCGGATGTAGCCATATCCCTCGACCCATCAGGCACATCGTCGGCGTCGTAGAAGGTGTCCGGTCCCAGAAAGCCTGGAAACCTAGGCGCGCGCACCATGAAATTCGCTCGGTCGACGGTGGCTTGGTCGAGGTAGGAACTGCTTGTGTAGGCGACGTACTGGGCTCGGGGCAGAGCGTCGAGCAACGACTTGACCTGCTGATCGACGGTAGAACCAGGCTGAGTGGTATCTGTGTCGAAGTCGACTACGAGAGCGGGGATCTCGGCACGCTGGGTCGGGTTGGCATGCAGGTCCGCTGTCAGCTTCCGTAGTACTGCGCTGTTCTTCTTGATGACTAGCAAACGCGTCGCTGCACCAGGCAGATTTTCTGGCGAGTTCAGGGGAAGGTCCGGCTGCTGCTTCTCGAAAGTGAGATCACGTAGCAGGGGACCGAGCCTGCCGTAGTCAAGATCCTGCCCAGTGAGACTTATGACGCCGGGCGCTTCAGGTATCGACGGAAGCTCGTTGTCCAGTCGTTGCTGGACCTGCCGGCGGACCACGTTCCGGTTTCCGGCTAGTACGATCACGAGCCGGTAGCCCGCGTCGATCGCCTTGGCAATTAGTCCGATCGCAGCAGTTGTTCGACCGCCCCCGGCTTCATACAAGACCAAGCCGCGGTGATGCTCAGGCTTTGCAGTACAGGGGGCGGCAAGTTCGGCGAGAACGTCGTTTGCCACGGATTCGGTGTAAGTGATGGCCCGAGGTGACCAGCCGCGCAGTGCGAGGGCACTCCGGTAGAAGTGCCAATAGGAGTTGCTAGCTCGGTCCGTGACCGGATGCTGCGCGCTGGCCGCCGAGCCATCGAGGCGCACCAGGAGCGCGTCACGTTCACGCTCAAGCGCGGTGATCCGTTCCTTCGCTGAGCTCAGTTGGTGCTGCAAGGCTTCCACCACTGCGGGCTGGCGATTCCGGAGGAAGTGGTTCTCTTCGAGTAACTCCTGATACTGGAGCTCGGAGACCTTGAGACGCTCTCGAAGCGCGGTGGCCTGCTTCTGCAAGCGCTTGGCGTGGCCCCACGTCCCGCTGTGTGCGTCCTGGGCAGCGTACAGCAGCTCCAAGAGCTGTTCAGGTTGACCAGCCTGCGGAGTCCCTAGACACAGCTGAACCTCATCAATGAGGTCGTTGATGAATTCCTCGGAGGGCAGCACTGCACCGCTGAAGTAACGGGTCACTGTGCTCGGTTGTAGCGCCTGCTTCCTGGCGTATCCGCTCGCCGAGATACCACCGAGCAGTGCGAATTGCTCGCGCAGCGCGACGGCGAGCGCGCGGCGTTGGTCGGGCAGGTCTGGGCTTAGCGGCGCAAATTGGCCTGAGGTGTGCTGCACCTGCCTAGTCATATCGCGTCAGACAGGTCCTCGGCAGGCGTTGCATCGACTTCTGCAACGCGTTGCGTTCGATGCATCATCACGCTGAGTGGCAGGCTGATCAGCGATGTCGGCATGGACGCACGCCGGCCCCAAGTCTGCTCGTCGGCGTACCGCACGAGCTGCGACGCCCCCCATTGACGTGAGTCCTTAAAGGAGTAGCCATCGTGGCTAGCGATGACGAGAAGCCGAGTTCGCTCCTGACCATGCGCAGCGCCCTAATTTTCCTGTGTGCGCTCGTTTCAGGCATCGGAGCAAGTGTCCTGACAGCCCTGGCCGGACATTCGTCCTACGAAGCAACACTGGTCGGCGTAGGTGCAGGCGCGACCAAGTTCTTTCACTGGATGATCCGATGACACACTGAACAACAGGTGTAGGACTTGCGCTGCGTCAGCGCCAAGCACGCTTGTGAAAATCGTGCCCGGTCACAGCCCCAGTAGCAGCACGGACACGACTCCGGAAGCGCCGTACGACGAGGTTGATACCCCGCTGCTCGAGAAGGCCTACCGGCTCGAAGCCGAACACTGGTTGAAGCCGGATTCGGCGACGGCGCCGTGGGTGCGGTGGATGTTCGCCGAGCGGGCGCAGGGTCGGTCGGTGGCATCGTTGGCGCGGGAGCTCAACTCCCGTGGTGTGCCGTGCCCGGCCGATGCGGATCAGGCCCGCAACTCACGTCGCTCGGGGCAGGGGTGGATTGCCCGCACTATTGCGCTGATTTTGGAGAATCCGCGCTACACGGGCCGGCAGGTCTGGAACCGGCACTCCACCCAGGGCCACGGCGCCGGAGGGCGGACGGGTGGCCGAGGATCAGGGGTAGTGCGTCGGACTGCGGTGCGGGAGTGGGAAGTTTCCGAGCGGCGGTCTCATCCGGCGTTGGTCGATGAGTCCACGTTCCTTGCGGTGCAACGGATCCGTGCTGCACGGCCGACCATGGACGGCGAGGCGCGCACGTACGAGTTGCCTGATCTGGTGGTGTGCGGGGAGTGCGACCGTCGTATGGACGCGCACTGGGTGCATGGTCGTGCCGGGTATCGCTGCCGCCACGGTTACAAGGCAGGCTTACCGCGGCCGAGTCCGGTGCCCCGTCACGTGTACGTCCGTGAGGATCACCTTCGTGACGCCTTACCCGGCCTACTCAGCCAGCAACCTGGGGAACCACCCGACGATGAGGCGGGCAACGACGTTGGTGATTATCTTCGCCGCGTAGGGCTGGAGATCGTGTGCGGCCACGAAGGCTGGCGTCTCAGGCCCGTACCAGGCTGTCCAGCTCCCGAGCTGATCGCCTCGCCCGGCGAGAACCCTTCCGCGCTCGAGACGGACTCCACCGTCGAGCGTCAGAAGAAAAACCCCGCTAGCGGCAGTGAGGAGCGCTAGCCTCCGAGTCGGAAAACCCGTGGGGTAAGAGAGTGTCCGAGGGACTTGAACCCCCACCAGTGGGAGGAATCCCCGAACCGGGGATTCGTCTTCATGGCGGCGATGTTAGTGCTGAGCGCCTCGCCTGTCCAAAGATTCAGCCTGCTTCTGAGGGCTTAGCCCGATCAGATGGAGCTGTTGTTGCGTTCGTGCGCTGGGTTAAGCCATCTCCGCGTGCGTGTGACCGAGCCTTTCGAGGTGCAGGGCTCGACGGTGACGTGACCGCGGGACCATCTCCGCAGGAATGGGGGCAGGGCCGACGCCCCTGGCGTCCGGGACCTACTCATGTAGGAAGAACCATCCCTGAGTGCGCGGGGCCGAGACCATGGACACGCTAGCTCTCAAGCTCGCACAGTGGATCAGCCCAAGAGGGTCTATGTTCGCGAAGACCACCTGCTGGCCCAGGTCATAGCCAATTTGACCGGCACGCTTCTGGATGATCCACTACCGCAGCTCGGCGGCGACGCGCAACAACTCGCTCAGTTCCTGTGCGACCACCACGCTCTGATCATCATCTACAACAAGAACAGCTCGGTCGTGACATCTGACCGTGGGATGCGGGATGCGGGATAGGCGTAGCAGCGGGACGGGACCGAGAGAGCTCACTCCGTCCGTAGCCCTCGACAAGAAGTGACCATACGGGGGACTATCCGTGTCCTTCCTTGATTGTAGTCTGCGGGGATGGCTAGTGAAATCACGGTGCAGACCCCGGATGAACCACCATCGCTTACCGCTGAAGTGGCCATGATCTTGTTGGAAATTCTTGAAGAGCTTCACGAAAAGCGATGCGGAGGGGAATTCTTGGATGATCCCGAAGGCTAGTTAGAAGCTCTGACTCCGGATCGTTGCACGATGCGTCAGGTCCGGGATGTTAGCGGACGCTTCTTGCTGCTTCGCGAAATGGGCGAGTAGGCAATTCAGTTAGACACGGTCCCTCCTTCTGTCTCTGCTAGAGCGCGACTATTGCCTCGAAAACGGCAGACTCTCCGACGAATCCGGGGCGGATCACTCGTCTTTTTCCCGCCTGGCTTCGTTGTTCTCCCGAGAATTCCCGCTGTCTTTGGCTCGTGGCGGATGGCCTCGAACAAGGCCCGCGTCCGGGTACAGATTCCGCCTGGCTTCGTTGTTCAACTTCCGTTGACTTGACGTCTGGTGAGCTGAGGCGGCGGGTGGTTCGTACTCCAAGCCTGGTTCTCCAACGTGGGTGAGCCGATGGAAGGTCTGGTCACCACTACGGCAGGCGGGTTGCGCGACGAGAAGCGGTGCACGGCTTGCGCGGATCGCCGCAAAGGCTGGCTGGGCAGAACCGTGATTCGGCGGTCTTGGCTTCTTCTTTGACAGGTACTGATGGCTATCTGCTTTCCTGGGGAATGTTGCGATCTTCGTGAGTTCTTGCGGACTGGCGCCACCGGCGCCGTACGAGAACGAGCACCCCCTGCCGCTGGTTGCGATCTTTGCCAGCCCTCCGGGGCTGGCGAGGATCGCAACACCGACCTCGATACCCTCACCCTGAGTTGGCACGAGTGGCGCCAGCCCTCTGGGGCTGGCGAGGATCGCAACACGATGCTCACTCAGCCCGCGAAGGGCGCGTTGCGTGGCGCCAGCCCCTCCAGGGCTGGCGAGTATCGCAACGTGCGTGGGATGGACACCTACGCCGAAGCCGGGGTCGACCCTCGCCAGCCCTTCGGGGCTAGCGAGGATCGCAACGACGAAGCGCTCTGGGAGGATCTGGCGGAAATCACGGCTGTGGCGCCAGCCCTCCGGGGCTGGCGAGGATCGCAACGCCGCCGACGCTGGACAGCAGTTCGCCACCAGCAGTGGCGCCAGCCCTTCGGGGCTGGCGAGGATCGCAACACGATCTCGGCGTAGTAGCCCGCGTTCGCCGCAGTCGGCGGCGCCAACCCTCGGCGGCTGGCGAGGATCGCAACAAACGCTCGCTGGGCACTGGCCTGATGAACCTACGTGGCGCCAGCCCTTCGGGGCTGGCGAGGATCGCAACGATGGGTGGCGAATGTACGGTGATCCGCCGTATTGGGGGAGCTCCAGTACTGGAGCTCGTAGCCTAGGGCACCGGCCCGGCGGGTTAAACGTGGATTCCGGCGTTGAACACGAAGAAGCCGTTGCGGTGTGTCAAGAGCTTGGTCAGGTCGCCGAGGGTCCGGTGTCGTTGCTGAAGTCGATGTGGTCGCGGGGCCGAGTGGGCGGGTCACTTGCCCAGCGCTTTTGCGAACGGCGTCCAGAATGGACACAAGGAGATCAGCGTACAGCGCTGGTTCTGCTTGTCCAGGGCCAGTTTCGTATTCGGCTTACTGAGGGTGAAGCATATCTACAAGAACCCGGCGATTATGTTCTGTGGGGACCTGGCATTGACCACAGTTGGGAAGCGATCACCGATGCCGTGGTGCCAGGCCGGGAGTCACCTTGCCCGGGCTTGCGCCACTTGCATGGAACGAGTCTGGCGGTGCCAGTCGGTCCGATCTCAGCGCCGCGGTAGTGAGTCCAAGCTGGGCTGTGGGAGCGCAGCGTTTTGGTGTTATGGCAGTGCTGCTCAGGGCCGGAGTTTGTCGGTAGGTTCTGGGAACCTGATGGCATGTCGATCGTTGATCAGGCTCGGCGTCCTACGAGCGTGCTGTGTCGTTTGCTGAAAGATCGCCTGCCTCATCGTGGTGAGGTCGAGGCCGGATGGGCGGAGATGCTGCAAGCGACGCCTGGTCCGGAGTGCGGTTTGCGCGAAAGGTGGGATGATCTTGGTCGGGCTCTGGAACTTCGCATTGGTCTCGATCTCTGCCAGCGTCCTGAACCTTCGGGGTTGCTGACCTATCTTCCGGCGAAGCGGTACGCAGAACTGCTGTCATCGGTAGGGATGAAGCGGAAGGCGGCTCGTGAGTTGCCTGCTGCCATCACCAATGATCCGGTCTTGATGGACTGGGTACGCGCACCCGGACCGCAGCCTGTTGACGAGGAGAGGGAACTACGTGCGTTGACGGCATGCCTGGACCTGATGGAGGTCAGGGATCTTTCCCATAATCATCGAGACTGGTCGGTTGAACAGCGACGGTTCTGGTTCGTTGCCGCCACGGAAGGAGGCTCTCTGGGGGCTGAGCACGAGGCAAGAGACACGCTGGGCAAAGCGTGGGCCCAGTACGTGGTGCAGGGGCGCGAAGCGTTTCACGAACTGGGAGATCGTGTTCTCGTAGCGCCCGAGATCGCCAGTGGGTTTGGCACTGGTGATCTCGTCGTCGGCGATGCGCTGGTCGATATCAAGCTCACCAGAGAATCCGCGCCACCAGTGGACAAATGGCTGCGACAACTCCTGGGCTATCTGCTCCTAGACTGGGACGACGTGCTGCGCATCGAAACACTGGCTGTGTACGCGGGTTGGCAGGGGCTCATGCTGAGTTGCCCGGTGAATGAACTACTAACAGCGGCAAGTTCTGGGCCAACTCCGACCCTGGATGCTCTGCGCGAGGAGTTTCGCGCTGCCCTGCGCCCTGACTTTGCCTCGTTCATCACTAGGAAACGTCGACAACGGCAACGCTGAGGGGAAGAACGATTTCCTGGCTCTGTTCACGAATACGGACAGCACGTGCTCACGAACTCCGAAAGCACAGCCAGCGCTCGGGACGCGATGTTCACGAGCTCGGGCGTTAGCGGGCGTGAAAGCCGACAGCGGTGCCGTGTCTGCCCCCTGTCCGTGCAGCCAGCTTCTTTTCTTAGCCCACCACCGACCGGCGGATCGTCGGGCGACCGGCGCCGCACCAGTGCTGTTGTTTCTCGTGAACATCGCAGGTCCAGCCACGGACTGACGCCTGTCGAAAATCACTGACGCCTGTCGAAAATCATCGACAAACGCTGTCGCCCAACGTGAATGAAGGTCGCTAAAGCTTGTCCCGTAATGATCGAATTTTGGTGGCATGCATGGAAAAGCATGGCTTACGGCGTGGCGGGTGGCGTTCAGTGGGTCATGGTGAGG
>NZ_JBSFBZ010000071.1:0-34792 GCF_053593195.1 Saccharopolyspora sp. NPDC002376 | reverse complement strand
CAATTTCGCGAGAAATTGACCGTCACCCGGGTGAACGTCAATTTCTCGCGAAATTGGCACGACCTGCACAACGCCAAACCTGGCGATCACCGGGTGTAGCGGGGGGTTTCACCCTGGGATAGGTCAATTTCTCGCGAAATTGGCAACTCTCGCCTGGTCAGGTGAGTTCGGCTACTGCTCGGACGAGCTGGTCTACTTCGGCTGCGTTGGTGTAGTGGGCGAGGCCCACTCGGACTGCGCCGCCGACTTCGGCTAGGCCGAGGACTGCGAAGACTCCGTGGGTTCCGGGGTCGGCGAAGGCGCAGACGCCTCGCTCAGCGAGGTGCTCGACCGCGTCTTCGGCTTTCACACCAGAGACCGTGAACGCCATGGACGGGACTCGGCGCATCGCGTCGCCGATGAGCATCACGTGGTTCATCTTGCGGAGGCCGTTGGTCAGGTTCGCCAGGAGTCCCGCCTGGTACGACTTCACCGAGCCCAGCGAGGTCAGCAGCCGTTCCCGGCGCGGACCCACTGCGGCGTCGTCGAGTGCGGCCAGGTAGTCGACCGACGCCACCAGACCGGCCAGCAGCGGGTAGGCGGGCGGGCCGAGCTCCATGCGCTCCGCGCCGCGCGCGCCGGATTCCAGCGCCACCGACGGGAGCTGGTCGAGCATCGCCGCGTTCTTGAACACCAGCGCACCCACCGGCGGACCGCCCCACGCGGAGGCGTTCACCGCCACCACGTCGGCGCCCATCGAGGTGATGTCGAGTGGGACGAACGGCGCCGCCGCCGAGGCGTCCACCACGACCAACGCGCCGTGCTCGGCCGCTGCTTCCGCCGCCTGCCGCACGTCCGGCCGGGTACCGACCGCGCCGGAAGCGGCGGTGATCGCCACGACCTTCGTGCGCGGGGTGACCAGTTCCTCGTACTGCCAGGTGGGCAGCTCGCAGGTCTCGATGTCGACCTCGGCCCAGCGCACCGTGCCGCCGGAGCGCTGCGCCGCACGCTGCCAGGGCGCGACGTTGGCCGGGCTGTCGAGTCGGGAGACGACCACGTCGTCACCGATCATCCACCCGTCGCCGAGCGCGTCGGCCAATCTCTGCAGCAGCACGGCGGAGTTCGGACCGAGCACCACACCCGCCGGGTTCGCCCCAACAAGGTCGGCAATAGCGCGACGGGCGGCTTCCACGATCGCCTCGGCGCGCTGCGAAGCGGGGAAGATCCCGCCTGGACCGGACACCGGGGCCCGCAGCGCAGTCGACGCCGCAGTCGCCACTTGTTCAGGAACCTGCATGCCTGCCGGGGCGTCCAGGTGCACCCACCCGTCGCCGAGCGCGGGGAACAGCCCGCGAACCGCCGCGACGTCGAACGCCATGCAGCACACGTTACGTACGAGACAGGCGGTACCAGCCGCCGGGTGGCCGATATCGCATCAAAACCGATCACGGACTCATTGCGCGCGGCGAAACCTCGGACACTGCGAGCACGCGGTGGGTGACGTGGTGTATTTGATCTGTGGCGGACCGAACAGGACAGACCGGTCACCGCCTCACGCGAAGCGTTCCGCTACCCGCCAGGATGGAGACATGACGCGCGAAGACAGTGAGGGCAGACCGCAGGTGTTCGTGGTCGGCGAGGACGGCAAGCCGATCGGCGCCATCGCCGAAGGCGAGCAGTCCGAGCGCGGCGAGGACATCAACGAGCTGGTCGAACAGCCCGCCAAGGTGATGCGCATCGGCACCATGATCAAGCAGCTGCTGGAGGAGGTCCGGGCGGCGCCGCTGGACGAGGCCAGCCGCAGCCGCCTCAAGGAGATCCACCAGTCCTCCATCCGCGAGCTGGAGCAGGGCCTGGCGCCGGAGCTCATCGAGGAACTGGAGCGGCTGTCGCTGCCGTTCGCTCAGGAGAGCACGCCGTCGGAGTCGGAGCTGCGGATCGCGCAGGCCCAGCTCGTCGGCTGGCTGGAAGGACTGTTCCACGGCCTGCAGACCGCGCTGTTCGCCCAGCAGATGGCGGCCCGCGCCCAGCTGGAGCAGATGCGCCGCGGCCTGCCGCCGGGCACCACCACCACCGACGCCGACCCCGGCCACCCCCGCGGGACCGGCCAGTACCTGTGACGTCCGGGGACCACAGTTTCAATTGAAACTGTGGTCCCCCGTGCCTGGGATTTACAGTTTCAATTGAAACTGTGGTTCGCGCAGCCCCGGGGCGGACGGCGAAGGGTATTGCACCGGCTGCACGGTCGAGTGATGCCCTGGCCCGGAGCAGCCACCATCGATCGGTACTCTGGCTCACTGTGCAGTCCACGAGCACGGTAGACCGCCCAGAAGCGCCGCCCGCGACTTCGTCGCAGACCTGGCGGAAAGCCTTCAAGGACATCAGTGACGCCTACAGCCAGCGACAGCTGTGGGCGCACCTCGGCTGGCAGGACATCAAGCAGCGCTATCGCCGCTCTGTGATCGGCCCGCTGTGGATCACCATCAGCATGGCCGTCACGGTCATGGCGCTCGGCCTGCTGTACTCGCAGTTGTTCGAAACGAAGCTGGAAGACCACCTGCCGTACCTGGCGGTCGGTTTCATCGTCTGGGGCTTCATCTCCAACTGCGTCAACGAGGGCTCCGAAGTCTTCATCTCGAACGAGGGGCTGATCAAGCAGCTCCCGGCGCCGGTTTCGATCCACGTGCTGCGGTTGTTGTGGCGGCAGGTGCTGTTCTTCCTGCACAACCTCGCCGTCTACTTCGTGCTGCTGATGATCTTCCCCAAGCCGCTGTCCCTCACGGTGCTGCTGGCCATCCCGGCGTTCGCGCTGATCGCGATCAACGGTGCCTGGGTGATCATCGTGGTGGGCACCATTTCGACCCGATTCCGGGACATCCCGCCGGTCACGCAGAGCATCGTGCAGCTGATGTTCTTCATGACGCCGATCGTGTGGAACTACGACCAGTTCAAGACGAACCCGAACCCCGCGATCGCCGAACGCGCCCGCTTGGCCGAGCTCAACCCGTTCATGCACTTCCTGGAGATCGTCCGCCAGCCGATGCTGGGCAGCCCGATCGTCTGGCACCACTGGCTGATCGTCGGAGTGTTCACCGTCGTGGGGTGGGCGGTGGCCCTAGTCGTGCTGCGCAACTACCGCTCCCGCATCTCCTATTGGGTCTGAGTGAGGTCGAACTGTGGTCAGCATCGACGTCTGGAACGCAGCGGTCGACTTCCCGATCTTCGACGCGAAGTCCCGCTCGCTGAAGAAGGCCGTGCTCGGCAAGGCCGGCGGCAAGATCGGCACCGACAGCCGGGTGCCGATCATCGAGGCGCTGCACGACATCGACCTGTCGCTGCGGCACGGTGACCGGGTGGCCCTCGTCGGCCACAACGGCGCCGGCAAATCCACCCTGCTGCGGCTGCTCAGCGGCATCTACGAACCGACGCGGGGCAGCGCGCGAGTGGTCGGCAAGGTCGCGCCGGTGTTCGACCTCGGCGTCGGCATGGACCCGGAGATCTCCGGGTACGAGAACATCATCATCCGCGGGCTGTTCCTGGGCATGAGCCGCAAGGAGATGGAGAAGCGGATCGACGACATCGCCGAGTTCACCGAGCTCGGTGACTACCTGGCGATGCCGCTGCGCACCTACTCCACCGGCATGCGGGTGCGGCTGGCGCTCGGCGTGGTGACCTCGATCGACCCGGAGATCCTGATCCTGGACGAGGGCATCGGCGCGGTCGACGCGGAGTTCCTGGAGAAGGCCCGGGACCGGCTCAACGACCTGGTCAAGCGATCCGGCATCCTGGTGTTCGCCTCGCACTCCGACGAGTTCCTGATCGAGCTGTGCAGCTCCGCCATCTGGATGGACAAGGGCGGCATGCGCGAGCAGGGCTCGCTGCGCGAGGTCCTGACGCATTACAAGGGGTACGACCCCTTTGAGCACCTCAGTGAGGAAACCCTGGCCCGGATCGGCGAGTCCGCGGCCACGATCGGGAGCAAAGAAGGCGCATGAGCACCGACTCCGCACAGCAGCTGCCTGCCGGGTCCGTAGTCGCGGTGATCGTCACCAGGCACCGTCGCGAGCTGCTGGCCGAGTCCCTGAAGGTCATCGGGAGCCAAACGCGGTTGCCGGATCACCTCGTGGTGGTCGACAACGGGCCGGACCAGTCCGCCGAGGACGTGGTGGCCGACTGCTCGATCCCGTCGACCTACATCTCCTCGAAGCGCAACCTGGGCGGCGCCGGCGGCTTCGCGCTGGGCATGCTGACCGCGCTGTCGCTGGGCGCCGAGTGGGTGTGGCTGGGCGATGACGACGGCCGTCCGGCCGACGAGCAGGCGTTGGAGACGCTGCTGGACGTCGCCACCAAGCGGCGGCTGGCCGCGGTGTCGCCGGTGGTGGTCAACATCGACACCCCGGACAAGCTGGCGTTCCCGCTGCGCCGCGGCCTGACCTGGAAACGCCGGGTCAGCGAGCTCGGCGAGGGCGACTTCCTGCCCGGCATCGCGTCGCTGTTCAACGGCGCGCTGTTCCGCGCTTCGACGCTGGACGTGGTGGGCGTGCCGGACTACCGGCTTTTCTTCCGCGGCGACGAGGTGGAGATCCACCGGCGGGTGGTGCGCTCCGGGCTGCCGTTCGGCACCACGCTCAAGACCCGCTTCCTGCACCCGGACGGCTCGGCGGAGTTCAAGCCGATGCTGGGCGGCCGGTTCCACGCGCAGGACCCGTCGGACGTGAACAAGCGCTACTACACCTACCGCAACCGTGGCTACCTGCTGTCCCAGCCGGGGATGCGCAAGATCGGGGCGCTGGAGATCGCCCGGTTCGGCCTGTACTTCGTGGGCCAGAAGCGCGACCCGAAGGCCTTCAAGGAGTGGCTGCGGCTGGTCCGCCAGGGCCAGCGGGAGCAGTTCTTCCGCCGTTGATCGTCGGCTCGTGAGCGCGTAGCGGGGTTCTAGCCCGGCTGCGCGCTCACGACGTTTCTGAACCAGTTGCGACGCAACGGAAAACAGTCACCGGGCGGTCACGAAACGCTGAGAGTGGCCTGAGAGCAACCTGAGTTCGCAGCTCACGGCGTTGCCTGGAGTGGTGTTCTGCACACCCGCCGAGTGCCGCGACAAGCCCGGGACCAGCAACTACTATTCTCCACCCGTGCTCAGTGGCCAGGAGGAAAACCGCCGAATGGACGATGATCCGGCGCGCGCCGAGATCAACACGCGGCAACCGTCCGCGAAGCGGCTCAAGCTGTTCGCAACGGTCTTCGGGCTGCTCGGCACCGTGCTCGCCCTGGCGGTGCCGTTCCTCCCGGTCAACTACGAGATCACCACGCTGAAGTGGCCGACGGCGGAAGGCACCAAGTCGGTGTCCGCGCCGCTGGTGAGCTACTCGCCGCTGTGGCTGAAGGCCGACGTGCCGTGCGCCTCGGCGCGCAGCCTCGACGAGCGCACCAACGGCCCCGGAATCCTGCTGAGCACCAATCCGCCGTCCTCGGACTACGGCAACCTGACCGGCTTGGTCCTCCAGGTCGACAACGGCCACCTGACGCTGCTCAACAAGGGCCAGCAGATCGGCACGGTGCCGCTGCCCGACGGCGACTGCACGATCGCGCTGCACTCCGACGCCTACGAGACCACCGCCACCGTGGGCGGCGAGTCGCTGGCCAACCTGCAGGGCGACCAGCGCCCGCAGCTGACCGGCATCTACTCCGGGCTCAACGACGGCATCGACAACGTGCACGGCCTGTCCTTCGAGGCCCGCGTCGACAACCGCTACGAGAGCCAGCCGACCACCCTCAAGATCGCCGTGATCGCGCTGGCCGTGGTGGCGTTCATCGGCTCCCTGGTCTGCCTGCGGCGGCTGGACGTGCGCGCCGGGCGGCGACCCCCGAAGTGGGCCCCGCGCGGGTGGTGGAAGCCGACGTTCCGGGACGTCGCGGTGATCGGCTCGCTCGTCGTCTGGTGGGCCATTGGCGCCATGACCTCGGACGACGGCTACATCCTGACGATCGCGCGGGCGCGCGAGAGCTTCGGCTACGTCAGCAACTACTTCCGCTGGTTCGGCGTGCCCGAGGCGCCGTTCGGCTGGTTCTACGAGCTCTACGCGCTCTGGGTGCAGGTCTCGACGGCGACGCCGTGGGTGCGGTTGCCCGCGCTGCTGATGGGCATCGTGTCCTGGCTGCTGATCAGCCGCGAGGTGCTGCCCCGGCTCGGCCAGCAGGTGCGGCGCTCCAACGCCGCCGGCTGGGCCGCCGCCGCGGTGTTCCTGGCCTTCTGGCTGCCGTACAACAACGGCCTGCGCCCGGAGCCGGTCGTGGTGCTGTTCTCGCTGCTGGCGCTGTGCGCCGTCGAGCGCGCCGTGGCCACCGGGCGACTGATGCCCGCCGCGCTGGGCCTGGTCGTCGCCGCGCTGTCGGTGGGCGCGAACCCGCACGGCATGGTGTCCGTGCTGCCGTTCATCGCCGCGCTCAAGCCGCTGTACCGGCTGGTGCGCAAGCGGGCGCAGGAGTTCGGCTGGCTGCCGGTGCTCGCGCCGATCGCCGCATCCGGGTTCATCATCCTGACGCTGGTGTTCTCCGACCAGACGTTCAAGTCGGTCATGGACGCCACCGAGCTGCGCACCGACCTCGGCCCGAGCCAGAGCTGGTACGAGGAGCTCAGCCGCTACAACCTGCTGTTCAGCCCCACACCGGACGGCTCGATGACGCGGCGCTTCCCGGTGCTGCTGGTGATCCTGTGCCTGGTGACCTGCGCGGTCGTGCTGCTTCGCCGCAACCGCATCCGGGGCGCTGCGCTGGGCCCGAGCCGACGCCTGCTGGCGATCACCGCGATGTCCTTCGGCGTGCTGGTGCTGACCCCCACCAAGTGGTCCCACCACTTCGGCATCTTCGCTGCGTTCGGCGGCGCACTGGCCGCGCTGACGGCCTTGGCGACCAGCACCACGGTGCTGCGCTCGCGCCGCAACCGGGCGGCGTTCATCGCGATGCTGATGGTGATCCTGGCGTTCGCGGCCACCGGCCCCAACGCCTGGTGGTACGTCTCGGGCTGGGGTGTGCCCTGGTTCAACATGCCGCCGCAGATCGCCGGCTACAAGCTGAGCACGATCTTCCTGGGCATCGCGGCGATCGCGCTGATCGTGGCGTTCATCGAGCATCTGCGCATCGACGAGAACAACCCCAAGGTCGTCGACGAGCGCTTCGGACGCGAGGAGAAGCGCAGCCGGGCGCTGCGCCTGGGTACCGCGCCGCTGTCGATCGTGTGCGCGCTGCTGGTGCTGTTCGAGCTGGCCAACTTCGGCAAGGTCATCCAGAAGCAGTGGGGCAGCTACAGCATGGGTGCCGACAACGTGAAGCAGATCGTCGGTTCCAGCTGCGGCCTGTCGGACTACGTCTACGTGGAGACCAACCCGCAGTCCGGCATGCTGCGCGTGTCCCCTGAGCAGCCCAGCAAGGGCGCGCCGTCGCAGGACGTGCGCATCCCGATCCCGCCGACCCGGCTGGAGGGCAAGGAGGACATCGACGAGTACATGCGGGCCAAGATGGTCGGCTTCAACCGGCCCGGCCTGCCCGCCGGCGACGGCACCGACCCGCAGGAGCCCGACTGGAAGCCGCCGCACCAGTTCGGCAACGACCGGGCGCCGGTGTGGGGCAGCTACGACCCGGCCGGCACGGGCACCGGTGAGCTGCGCACCCAGTGGTACGACCTGCCGGAGCGGGCGCAGACCGGTGAGGTGCCGGTGGTGATCTCGCTGGCCGGCAACGAGTTCGGCGCGAACTCGATCGCGCTGGAGTTCGGCCACGACACCCCGGACGGGTTCCTGGTCACCGCCCGCAAGTACGTGGTGCAGCCGGGCGGCCCGGGCTGGCGCGACTTCCGCTACACCGTCGGCGGCCTGTCCGAGGGCGCCACCAAGATGCGCGTGGTGGCCACGGACAACTCGCTGGGCCCGAACGGCTGGATCGCGGTCAGCGCGCCCCGAGCGCCGCAGCTGGTGAACATGACCGACTTCGTCGGCGACCAGCCGGCGTTCGTGGAGTGGACCGGCGCGCTGGTGCACCCGTGCCTGCAGCTGCCGGGCATGCACAACGGCGTGGCGGAGATCCCGAAGTTCCGGGTGTCGGCCGGTGCCGAGGTGCGCGAGATCGGCCAGGGCTGGTCGTCGCCAGACGCGGGCGGCCCGTTCGGCTGGCTCAACGTGGCGACCAGCATGCGCGAGCTGCCGACGTACCTGAAGAACAACATCCACCGGGACTGGGGCTCGCTGTACGCCGTGGACCCGTACGAACCGGACGCCCTGCCGGCCCAGGCGGCGATGGACGTGCACACCGAAACGCACTGGGGCAACTGGACACCGGGCCCGCTGTCGAAGACCGTGCACCTGCCGGGCGACGTCCCGAGCAGCGACGACCGCAACGACGTCAAGGCGTTCGAGGCTCCGGAGGAGCAGGAACCCGACCAGTGACGACCGAGGGGCTCCCAAATTTCCCTAAATTTGGGAGCCCCCTCGCTGTACCTCAGGTACGCCGTGGGCGAAATGCGCTGGTCGGTCCTCTGCTGAGGGTGAAAACGGGTGTTGCGGCCGGGTTTGGCGTGGTGCGCTGCGATCCGGGTTCTCGACGGTCGAGGACCACTGCGATTGGGGGTTTCCATGCCCGACTTGCGACCCGGCCTGGTGCTGCACCTCGCGGGCGTCAGCCAGCCGCTGCACATCGCGCTCGAACAGGGCGAGGCGGACGCGCTGCGCGACGTGCTCGCCGACCTGATGGCCAACGGCGAGACCAAGGCGCTCACCACCGCCGACGGCGGCAGCTTCGCGGTGAACTTCGCGCACGTGGCCACGGCGCACGTCGAGACGACGCGCTCCGACGCCAACGCCTACGGCGCCCCGGCCCGGGGCACCGGCTTCCGCAACTGATCAGAAGTCGCCGGGGCGGTTCGGGTCGAAGCCGACGGGCGGATCGGCCTGGAGCTGGCCGTCGGCCAGCCGGATCGTGTGCTGGGTCGGCGTGCCGCTCGGGCAGCAGCCCGGATCGTCGGCGTTGTACACCGGGAACTCGACCCGGACCGCCGTGCCGTCCTGGGAGACGATGCTCACCAGGCCGACCTCCATCTTCTGCGCGAGCCGCTGCCCGTCGAAGAAGAACACGGCCTGGCAGCGGCCGTTCGCGCTGCCGGTGCACATGGCGTGGATGGCCCGGACCGGTCCGGTGAGCTCGCTCTCCGGCGGGGTCGGGGTGAAGCCGTCCGCCTCGATCTCGGCCATCGCGGCGGCGAGGTCGAAGCTGTCGGCCACCGGCTCGCTCGTCACAGGTGCCGGCGGTGACGGAGCGGGCTCGGGGGCCTGACCGCAGCCGACGAGCAGGACGGCGAGAAGGGACAGCAGTCCCGCAGAACGACGCACCAGAACCTCCGGAATCCGATCTCCCGGATACGACGCGCGAAGCAGGCAACCCGTTCCCCGGGGAGCAAAACGCAAAGAGCTCCGTTTCCGCTGGTCAAAGCCAGGAGAAACGGAGCTCCGATCGCCGTCCTGCGAAGCGGTGCCGATCCGCGGTCAGTCCCGGAAGACCACCCACTTGAGCATCACGAAGTTGATCAGCGTGCCCAGGCCCTGGGCGACGATCCAGCAGACCGCGTAGCGCAGCTGCGGGTCGAAGTCGGGCAACGTCATGTACAGCAGCTGGTTGGTGCCGACGTTGACGAAGAACGTCGCGGTGTAGACGACCGCGAAACCGAGCGCCTTCGCCTTGGCGTTGCCGGTGTTCGCCCCGGTGAAGGTGAACTTCCTGTTGATCAGGTACGAGGCGGTGGTGCCGAGGATGAACGACACAGCCTTGGAGGTCCAGTTCGGCCAGCCGAACGACAGCAGGAGTGCGTAGACCCCGGCGTCGATGATGGCGCAGAAGCCACCAATAGCGACGAAACGGATAAGCTGATTCACAACGCCTAGGCGCTTGGGCTCCGCCTGGTCCGTCTGGGCTTCGGCCACGGCCACTGGTTCACCTCAGGAATCGACGACAGGTCGTTCGGTGCCCAGGGCTTCTTCGCTCGGGCGCACCCGGCTGGACGCCGAAGACGCGGGAGTTCGCACCCCACACACGTCTCGAGCGAGTGTAGCGATGACGCATCGCACACTGCCGGAGACCGCGCGCACCCGCGGCGGTCGGTCGCTGTTGCGCCGATAGACTCGGCTGGGTGGGATCGGCAAACGACGAGCTTCAGACGCTGACGGGCTGGGGGCGCACCGCGCCGACCCAGGCGCACGTGGTGAGCACTCCGGACGTCGAGACGATCGCCAAAGCGGTCCTCGAGGCCGGTGAGCGCGGTGTCATCGCCCGCGGCCTGGGCCGCAGCTACGGCGACCCGGCGCAGAACGCTGGCGGCACAGTCATCGACATGACCGCCCTCGACCGGGTGCGCCAGATCGACGTGGACGACGCCACGGTGGTCGTGGACGCCGGGATCTCGCTGGACACCCTGATGCGCAGGCTGCTGCCGCACGGGTTGTGGCTCCCGGTGCTGCCGGGCACCCGGCAGGTCACCGTCGGCGGCGCGATCGGCGCCGACATCCACGGCAAGAACCACCACTCGCAGGGCTCCTTCGGCAGCCACGTGCTGTCCCTGGACCTGCTCACCGCCGACGGCGAGGTCCGCACGCTGACCCCGGACGGCGAAGGTTCCGAGCTGTTCTGGGCCACGGTCGGCGGGATGGGCCTGACCGGCATCGTCCTCAAGGCGACGATCAAGCTCAAGCGCGTCGAGACCTCGTACTTCCTGGTCGACAACGTGCAGACCAAGAACCTCGACGAGCTGATCGAGCACTTCACCGACGGCTCGGACGACAACTACGTCTACTCCGTCGCCTGGTTCGACTCGCTGGCCCGGGGCGACAAGCTGGGTCGCGCGCTGCTGATGCGCGGCAACCCGGCCAAGGTCGAGGACCTGCCGAAGAAGCTGCGCAAGGACCCGTTGAAGTTCAACGCCCCGCAGTTGATGACCACCCCGCCGATCTTCCCGAACGGCCTGGTCAACAAGTTCACCATCACCGCGTTCAACGAGGTCTGGTACCGCAAGTCGCCGACCAAGTTCGGCCTGGTGCAGAACATCACCCAGTTCTTCCACCCGCTCGACCTGGTCGGCGAGTGGAACCGGATCTACGGCCCGAACGGCTTCCTGCAGTACCAGTTCATGGTGCCGTTCGGCCAGGAGGCGATGTTCCGCCGCTCGATCGACAAGATCAGCGCCTCCGGCCACGCCTCGTTCCTGAACGTGCTCAAGACGTTCGGCGAAGGCAATCCGGCGCCGATGTCGTTCCCCCGCAAGGGCTGGACGCTCACCGTCGACATCCCCGTCACGCCGGGGCTGGACCGGCTGTGCCAGGAGCTGGACGAGATGGTCCTGGAGGCAGGCGGTCGCCTGTACCTGGCCAAGGAGTCCCGCACCTCGGCGGAAATGATCGAGCAGATGTACCCGCGCATCGAGGAATGGCGCAAGATCCGCGCCGCGGTCGACCCGGAGGGCGTCTTCCGCTCCGACCTGTCCCGGAGGCTTCACCTGTGACCCCAGCAATGGAAACCAAGGACCTGATGGGCTGGGCGCGCACCGCTCCTTCGCGGGCGCGCGTGCTCAGCACCACGGACCTCGACGCGATCGCGGAAGCGGTCCGCACCGCCGACGAGCGCGGCGTCATCGCCCGCGGCCTGGGCCGCAGCTACGGTGACGTGGCGCAGAACGCCGGCGGCGTGGTCATCGACATGACGCGGCTGAACCGGATCCACGAGATCAACCAGGACACCGCGATCGTCGACGTCGACGCCGGTGTCAGCCTGGACCAGCTGATGAAGGCCGCGCTGCCGTACGGCCTGTGGGTTCCGGTGCTGCCGGGCACCCGCCAGGTCACCATCGGTGGGGCGATCGCCAACGACATCCACGGCAAGAACCACCACAGCGCGGGCAGCTTCGGCAACCACGTGGTGGAGATGGACCTGCTCACCGCTGACGGCCAGGTGCGCAAGCTGACCCCGGAGGGCCCCGAGTCGGAGCTGTTCTGGGCCACCGTCGCGGGCATCGGCCTGACCGGTCTCATCCTCCGGGCGAAGATCAAGATGACCCGGACCGAGACCGCTTACTTCCTCGCCGACGTGGACCGCACGGCCAACCTCGACGAGACGATCGAGCTGTTCGACGACGGCTCGGACGACAAGTACACCTACTCGTCGGCGTGGTTCGACTCGATCTCCACCGGCTCGAAGATGGGCCGGGCCGCGTTCGGCCGGGGCTCGCTGGCCACGGTCGATCAGCTGCCGCCGAAGCTGCGCGCGAACCCGCTGAAGTTCGACGCCCCGCAGCTGCTGACGCTGCCGGACGTCTTCCCGCCGCGGCTGGGCAACAAGCTGTCGTTCAGCGCGATCGGCGAGCTGTACTACCGCAAGACCCCGAAGCGCGGCCGGGACCTGATCCAGAACATCAGCGGCTTCTACCACATGCTCGACCTGATCGGCGAGTGGAACCGCGCCTACGGTTCGCAGGGCTTCGCGCAGTACCAGTTCTCCGTGCCCTACGGCAAGGAAGAGGAGCTCAAGCGGATCCTCCGCAAGATCTCGCACTCCGGGCACGTCTCGTTCCTCAACGTCATCAAGAAGATGGGCGAGGGCAACCAGGCGCCGCTGTCCTACCCGCACCCGGGCTGGCTGGTGTGCCTGGACTTCCCGATCGTCGACGGCCTGAGCCGGTTCTGCCTCGAGCTCGACGAGGACGTCCTCGCGCTGGGCGGTCGGCTGTACACCGCGAAGGACTCGCGGACCCTGGCCTCGACCTTCCACCAGATGTACCCGCGGGTGGACGAGTTCCGGAAGATCCGCCAGACCGTTGACCCCGAAGGCATTTTCGCTTCAGACATGAGCCGGAGGCTTGAGCTGTGATCGACGCCGTTGGAAACCCCCAATCCCTGCTGGTGCTCGGCGGCACCTCCGACATCGCGCTGGCGACGGCGAAGCGGTACGCCGACGCCCGCCCGCTGCGGATCGTCCTCGCCGACCGCCCCGAGGAGCAGGAGCGCCTGAACGCGGCCGCCGAGTCGCTGCGCAAGACCGGCAGCACGGTGTCGATCCTGACGTTCGACGCCCGCAAGCCCGAGACGCACGCCGAGGTCATCGACAAGGCCTTCGCCGACGGTGATGTCGACGTCACGCTGATCGCCTTCGGCATCCAGGGCGACAACGAGAAGGGCTGGACCGACGTCGAGATGGCCCGCGCGGTGGCCGACATCAACTACACGGCCCCGGTGTCGCTGGGTGTGCTGCTGGCCGAGCGGCTGCGCAAGCAGGGCCACGGCAACATCGCGGTGATGTCCTCCCCCGCTGGTGAGCGTGCGCGGCGGTCGAACTTCGTCTACGGCTCCTCGAAGGCCGGCCTGGACGTGTTCTTCACCGGCTTGGGCTACGCGTTGGAGGAGCACGGCGTCAAGGTGACCGTCGTGCGACCGAACTTCACCCACACCAAGCTGACCGAAGGCATGAAGGCCGCGCCGATGGCGAACACCGCTGACGGTGTCGCCAAGGTGATCGTGGACGGCGTCCGCAAGGGCAGCCCGCTGGTGTACGCCCCCGCGCAGTTCCGGTTCGTGATGACGATCCTGCGGCACGTGCCGCGCGCCATCTTCCGCAAGCTGCCGATCTGATCGCCTTCCCCGAACGGGGTCACCGGGTTCGTCCCCGGTGACCCCGTTCGTCTTTCCGGGCCCTGCGCCATAACGTTTTGGTCTTCCAGGCAACGTTGCGGGCTCCTGGAACGATCAGTTGTGTGACAGCGCTGTTGAGCGCTGCCCGATCTTCCCGACGCGCTGCGCGCTGGAGGAAGCGCGGATGCCTGGCGAAGTGGGGTTCACCGGGTGCCCGCGTCCGTGGGCCCTCCACCTGCCCTGCTGTACGGAGGGCCCACGGAACGCCGCGCATCCCACCGCCATGCGGGGCGCAAGCCCCGGGTGAGCCGAAATCCCGCCTTTCTCCGGTACGCGCGATTCGCCCGCACTCAAAAAGGGCGAAATGCTCTATGACGCGCGTCACTTCACCTTCGATGGAACTGCGGTCGCCGCCATGCGTCTTCCGAACAGGAAGCGGCTTACGGCACAGGTTCAGGGGAGCTGGGGAAATGCGCTTGCACACCATCGGGAAAACGCTGCTCGCGGCAACGATCTGCGCTGTTTCGCTCAGCGCCTGCGGGACCGCGCAGGAATCGTCGAATTCGATGCGGGTCGACAACGCGTCCACCCTGTCCAACGCATCCAACGCGAACGGCGGCCAGGCGACCGAATCCGGCGCCGCCCCCTGCGCGGCGGACCAGCTGAAGCCGTCGTTCGTGCTCTCCACGACCGGCTCCGTCGCCGGCTACGTCTCGGTCACCAACGACGGCCCCGAGTCGTGCGTGCTGAACAGCGACTACCCGACCATCGAGTTCCTCAACCGGGACGCACAGCCCATCGAGAGCGTCACCTACCAGCAGGGCAAGCCCGGCAGCGGTCCGCTCACCCTCGCGCCCGGCGAGGTCGCCGCTGCGGAGCTCGACTGGGAGGACATGGGCAACGACTGCGTGTCCCGGGTCTGGGCGATGAGCCTGTCGGCGCAGCCGGAGGACCCGGCGAAGTCGGTGGACCCGATGCTCAACGACAAGCCCTGGGTGTTCGACCTGTGCGGCGACACGGTCACCGCCGACGGTTGGCAGCGCGGCTGACCGCTCGGGAGCGCGGAGGAAGCGAATAGGACGAGGACCACTGCCGGAGCGATTGCCCGCTCCAGCAGTGGTCCTCGTCGTTTTGCGCTTCACATTTCGAGTCCCGCGACGGTGCGGTCCACTCGGCGATCTACTTCTCCACTCACACCGGGGCGCACCGCGTCGTCGGGCCGATCCTGGAGCACTTCCGGGAACTGGGCGAGGACGCCAGTTTCGGCTACCCGGTGAGCGGCGAACACGACGCCGAGCCGGGCCGGGCGAGCGACTTCGAGAACGGCGTCATCGAATGGTGCCCTTCACCGCTCACCTTTTCGAGGTTCGAGGACCAGGTGGGATTGGCCGGCCCAGGTTGAGGTGAGGCTCCAGAAGGGGGCTGGGCCTGGCTCTCGGCGGAGGGTGTGGGTGATCGGGCGCGGGGGTTCCGGGGTGAAGTTGTGGTAGTTGAGCTCCAGCAGGGCGCGGACCGGTGGGCTGGCCGTCGCCAGGCGTTGGGCCAGCTGGCCGGGGAGGTAGCCGCGGTCGGAGAAGCCGTCCACCACCGCGCAGTCGCAGAAGTACGCGATGGCGCCGATTTCTCCCGGGCTGGTGACCGTGCCCGCGCCCACCAAGCGGCCGACTTCGGTGCCGACGCGGGCGTAGTCCGCCGCACTCGCCCAGTTCGTCGCGATGGCCGCTTCGCGCCACGGCATCCCCTGCGCGGCCACGAACCACGCCTGCACAACGAGGAGAGCGCAACCGAGCAGCAGCGAAAGCTCCCGCCTGATCGCCCCGAGGACACCGGCTAGCAGCAGCGAGAGACCGATCAGGCTCGGCGCGTAGTACCAGTGGTACGGCGGGACTCCCAGCAGCGTGTAGAGGTAGTAGTGCGCGGCTCCGCCGATGCCGAGCAACGCCCACGGCCACAGCCGGACCACGCGGCGGAACGGGCGCAGCGCGCACGCCACCAGCAGACCCACCAGGCCGAGCAACGGCGGGATCAGCGAAACCACGACCGCTGTCGGGAAAACATCGTGGTAGAGCCAGAGGCCGTTGCTGAAGTCCCAGTCGCCCCAGGACTTCTGCAGCTGCTTGATGACCAGCGTGTCCGGCACCGCGGAGCCGAAGTAGAACCAGCTGAAGGTGAACCAGGGCAGGGCGATCGCGGCGGCGGTCAGCAGCCAGCGCCACCAGACGCGCCACAGCCCCGGCCGACCGAGCAGCACCACCAGCACGAAGATGGCCAGGTCCAGCCTGGTCAGCGCGAGCAGCCCGGCTGCTATCCCGAACAGGCCCGGCCTGACCTGCACCGTTGCCAGCAGCAACAGACCGAGCAGCGCTGCGGCCAGCGTCATTTCCAAACCGACCGACGAAAGCACCAGCGGGTTCCCCGCGACCAGCAACGCGCCCAACGGCCCCACCCAGCCGGGCAGGCCCGAACTGCGGGCGGCGGCTCGCAGCACCAGCGCCAGCACGATGTTGGCCAGGACGAACACCACGCCCAAGGCGACGACGGGATGTCGCAGCACCGCCGTGAACGCGGCGAGGACGAGCACGTTCAGCGGCGCGGTCGCGGAGTTCGACACCTCACCGCTGATCAGGCCCCAATGGCCGTGGAACGCCAAGTTCCGGGCGTAACTCAGCGTGATGTAGGCGTCATCGATCAGGGCACCGTGCACGATCCAGAACACCACCGCGGCGATCGCTCCGACCACCACCGTCCACACCGGCCAGCCGCGCCGGACCCGGTGATCCGCCTCGTCGAAGCAGGTCCCGCCGTGGCCCGGGGGCCAGGTGGCTAACGCGACTCCATCTGCAACACGCACTCTCGCTCTCCCCTCCGCTGACCATGTGCACGCCGCTGCGGACGGATTCGTTGCCCCGATCGGGGAACCTGGTGCGTGGTACCTATCGTCAATCGGCCGGACGAATTTAGGCGCGCGGCAGCGGTGCTCGCGCAGCGCGTTCGACAGGATTACTGCGGCGCCCCTGCCAACGCCGGGAGGACTTTTGGAGCACCCGAGCAGCTCTGTGCAACTCGAACCACCCGCCGAGACCAGGCCGGCTGACGCGCCGGCCGAGTCCCGGTTCGGGCGGTGGCTGGCGCACCTGCTCGCGCTCTGCGTCGGCGTCGTCGGCCTGATCTGCGCGTTATCGCTGCCGTTCGCACCGGTGTGGGTGGACCGCACCGAAGTTCACTGGCCGGGCCCGAAAGCCGAGACCACGACGGCGCTCTTCGCGCCGTACCGCCCGGCGTCGTTCGAGGCGTCCGTGCCGTGCTCGACGCTGCGCAGCGCCCTCGACCGGCCGGGACGAACCGTCGTCCTCACCACGCTTCCGCCGGGCAGCGACCGCGAAGGCCTGGTGCTGACCACCGAGGACGGCAAGCCGAAGCTCCTGCTCGACCAGAAGCAAGTCGAACTTCCGCCGAACGCCTGCCGGTTGGAGATCAGCGCCGACTCGCAGCGCTCGCTGGTCACCGTCGACGGCCGGAAGCCGATCGCGCTGCCCGGTCTCGCGGCGCCGGAGATCTTCACCTTCGCCACCGACCTCGATCCCGGTCAGCTGTCCGGGGTTTCGGTCACGGCCCGCACCTTCTCGTGGTTCGACACCTCGCCCACCGAGCTCAAGAGCACCCTGATCACCACCGCGCTGGTGCTCGCGCTCGTCTCGCTGTTCCTGCTCCTCGTGCACGCGCCACCGGCGTTCGGTTCCGTGCGGGTGGCGCTCACCCCGCTGCCGGTGGACGTCGGCGTCGCGGCCGTGCTGGCGGGTTGGCTGGTCATCGGCCCGCTGACCGATGATGACGGCTTCGCGATGATGACCGTCCGCAACTACGGCGACGCCGGGGACATCGGCAACTACTACCGCTGGTTCAACGCGTCGGAAACGCCGTTCACGCTGGTCCAACACCTGATGCGGTGGTGGTCGGTGGACGATCTGTCCCCGATCTGGCTCCGGGCGCCCAGCGCGGTGGCCGGGTTGCTGACCTGGTTCGTGGTCAGTCGCGGGATCGTCGCACCGGTGTGCCGGGGCTCCCGGCGGTTCCCGCTGCACCTGGTCGCGGCGGTGTTCTTCCTGGCCTGCTGGCTGCCGTTCGGCCTGGGCATCCGCCCCGAAGCATTCCTCGCGCTGGGCACGTCCGCGCTGGTCGCGGCGCTGTTGAAGCTGAACCGGACCCGAGCCCCGCACCTGTGGCTGGGCATCGCGGCCCTGATCGCCGGGCTGACCGCGGCCATCACGCCGACTGGCATCAGCGCGCTACTGATCGTGCTGGTGTTCGCGCCGCGCATCTGGCGGGTGCTGGTCCAGCCCGGTGTTCTGCCGCGTTGGATTCTGGCGCCGACCCGCGCTGCGCTGGCCGCGTGCCTGGCGGCGACCGGCCTGGTGGCGATGTTCGCCGACTCGACGTGGCGCGGGGTCGTGGCGGCGACCGAGATCCACAACGAGTTCGGGCCGAGTCTGGGCTGGTACCAGGAGATCGACCGGTACTCCGCACTGTTGGGCACCTGGATCTGGGGCACCTCGACGAAGCGGCTGGCGGTGTTCCTGGTGATCATCGCCGCGCTGCTGGCCGGGGCGTGCGCGATGCGGCAGGTCCACCGGTGGACCGCGGTCGGCGATCTGCCGGTGCTGCTCGGTTCGGTCGTCGCGGTGCTGGCCGCGCTGTGGTTGACGCCGTCGAAGTGGACCCACCACTTCGGATCGCTGGCCGGGGTCGGTTCGGCGCTGCTCGCGGTGGTCGTCGTCGTACTGGTGCGGGTCGGCAAGCTCCAGCAAGCCAAGCGGGAATCGCTGCTGCTCGGAGTGTTCGGCGCTCTCGCGGCGGCGGTGGCGGCGGCGCTGGCGTTCATGGGCCCCAACATCTGGCCGATGCAGTCCGATTTCGCCATGCCCTGGTCGGATTCCCCGGTACGGCCCGATGTTCCGCTGGACAGCCCGGCGTTCTGGCTGGCCGGAGCCGTTCTCGTCGGGCTGGTCGTGTTCGGGGTCGTGCGCCTCCGCGCCAAGGTGTGGGCCCGGTCGACGAACAGTCTCATGTGGACACTCATGCCCGCTTCGCTGCTGAGCGGTGCGGCGTTGGCGTCGGTGCTGGTGCTGCTCGGCTCGTTCGCCGCGGCACCGCAGGTCATGGGCGACCGGTTCTCCGTGGCGCGGATGAACTGGCAGAGCCCCAACTGCGGGATGGAAGACGAGGTCCAGGCGCTGCCCATCGCCGAGCAGATGTGGCCGCTGGTCGGGGAAGCCGAGCTGGACGGGTTCAGCGCGGGCGGCGCCCCACCGCAGGAAGCCGACGTGCGCAACGCGGGATCGGGCGAGCCGCTGGAGGTGACGCCGCCGGAGACCGAGCCCGAGCACGGCCCGAGCGACGAGGTGCAGGCGACGTCGGCCAGCGAGTACTCCTGGACGAGTCTGAACGGCGGCCCGCAGAACACCGGCTCGCTGATCAGCCCGTGGTTCGGCATGCCGCAGCTGACCAGCAAGCAGGCCCTGTCACTGTGGATCGCCGGACGTCCCGAGCAGGGCAACTCGCTGAAGCTCGAGTTCGCCGCGGCGGACCGCTCACTGGGTGTCCGCGAGCTGCGCGACCCGCCGTCGACGGACCTGCCGTTCGACGACCCGCGCCACGGAAGGCCGCTGGACTGGCGGAACTTCCGCGACTGGCGGCTGCACAACATCGACGCCCGCGACATCCCACGCGGCGCGGACCGCGTCCGGATCCTCGCCGAGGACCGCACGACCGACGAGCAGGGCTGGCTGTCGGTGAGCGGCCCGGTGGTGCGCGACGTCGTGCCGCTGCGGCAGGCGCTCGACGTGCAGAAGCCCGCGCTGATCGACTGGACGATGAGCTTCGTGTTCCCCTGCCGCAGCGACTATCCGCAGGTGGCGGTCGGTGTCGCGAGCAGTCCGCGGCTGATGGTGACCCCGCCGTCGGGCGACTGGGGCATGGCCGTCGATCCGGACTGGGGCGGAGTCTTCGCCGGCGCGACGATGCTGTCCCGCCGCATCGAAATCCCCACCCGCCTCCGCGACGCCCCCGGGACGGCCTGGGGCCGCCTCTTCGCGGTCCGCTACGACACCCAACGAGACGACTACACGACAACCCGCAGCCGCGAAGTGATCAACGGAGCCAGCGGCGACCGCCCATACCCCTTCAAACCCCACTAACCCAACCCGAACCACAGGTTCACTCGAACCCGTGATCCCCTCGGCACCCGGGAATCACAGTTTCAATTGAAACTGTGATTCCTCGTGCCCAGGTTTTACAGTTTCAATTGAAACTGTGGTCCTGTGGAACGTGCGGGTGACGCCCATTCAGGTGCTGCGGCATCGGGTTGGCTGGCCGAAACTGGTTCACATTGCGCATCCAGCCAGTTGACCGGGGGACATCGTGGCGGACAGGGGCACGGCAGAGCTCGATCCCCCACCGCCCGCACCGGGCCCGCGAAAACGCCGCCTGCCCGGAGTCTTCGGGCTGATCATCGGGGTGATGGGCGTGCTGGTAGCACTCGCCGTGCCGTTGGCGCCGGTGATCACCCAGCAGGTCACGGTGACCTGGCCGAAGGCCGGGCAGCTGCCGGAGAGCACGCTGGCGTTCGTCGTGCCGTACCACCCGGCCGAGGTCCACGTCCAGGTCCCGTGCCCGGTGGTCCGCGCTGGTCAACAGCGCGATACGCCGACAACGCTGGTCGCCAGCCGACCGCCCGGCCAGCCCACCGAGGGCTTCGCGGTCACCACCGCCAACGACCACGTGATCGCCCTGGTCGGCGGCCGCGAAGCCCTGCGCGCGCCGATCTCGGCTGCCTGCGACGTCGCCATCGACGCCGACATCTCGGGCAGCCGAGCACGAATCGGCGACCGGGAAGTCGACCTCCCCGACGTCCAGGTCCGAGACGTCATCGCGTTCGCCACCGACCTCACGCCCGAGCAGGCGGCCGGTCTCCAAGTCCAGCTGACCACCGCGAACTGGTTCGAGAACTCCCCCACCACGCTCAAAAAACTCCTGGTCATAGCCCAAATAGCCCTCGTCCTCATGGCTTTCGCCGCCCTCCTCGCCCACGACCGGTCCCGCCGCCGTTCCCGGGAGCCGCGGAGGAGATCCAGAGTTCTGGGGTACCTCGTCGATCTCGGGGTGATCGCGATCCTCGGTGGTTGGTGGGTGCTGGGACCGACCACACCGGACGACTCGTTCGCCGCGATGACCGTGCGAAACGGCCTGCTGACCGGCGACATCAGCAACTACTACCGCTGGGAGAACGCCTCCGAGGCCCCGTTCACGCTGGTCCAGCACCTGCTCGAACCCATCGCCGCGTGGAACGCCAACCCGCTGGCGATGCGCATCCCGAGCGTGATCGCCGCGCTGCTGACCTGGTTCGTGCTCAGCCGCGGCATCCTCGGCGCAGCCCTACCGGAGCACGCCCGACGCAGCCCGGTCCGGCTGCTGGCAGCGGTGAGCTTCCTGGCCTGGTGGCTGCCGTTCGGCCTGGGCATACGCCCGGAACCCTTCGAGGCACTGGGTCTGGCCGCAGTGCTGGCCTGCGTCCTCCAAGCAGTGCGACACGACCGGGTCGCACTGCTGGGAGTCGCCGCGCTGGCAGCCGGGCTCTCGGTCGCGGTGAACCCGATGGGCATCACCGCCCTCGTCCCCTTCGTGGTGCTCGCCCCGCAGCTGAAACGCCTGCTCAGCGCGCCGATCGCGGCCCTGCTATGCGGCATCGCCGCCGTCGGTGTGGTGGCGATGTTCGCCGACCAATCGCTGTTCGGCGTCCGCAAGGCCACCGAGCTGCACTCCTACTACGGCCCGGACGTGCCCTGGTTCGAGGAGATCCTGCGCTACCAGTACCTGCTGGGATTCGACCTGCAAGGCGACATCGCCCGACGCGCACCGATCCTGCTGACCGCCGTCGTCGCCGTCTTCAGCGGACTGCTGCTGATGCGCGGCGTGCGCCGCCTGCCCGGCATGGCGCTGGCGCACGTGCCGCCGCTCTGCCTGCTGCTGAGCATGACCCTGATGATCGCGACACCCTCCAAATGGACGCATTACTTCGGCGCGCTGGCAGCAGTCGGAGCCGCTACCCTGACCGCAGGTGCGGTCCTGATCACATCCGCCGCCCGGCACTTCGCCCGCGACCGGGTGGTGCTGGTGGCGGGCGTGCTGTGCTCCGCCCTCGCCGCGCTCGCCGCGGCGCTGACGTTCGCTGGAAAGAACAACTGGTTCTTGCACTCCCAGTACGGAGTGCCATGGGGAGAGCAGCCGGTGCGGCCGCTGGACAATCCCGCGTTGTGGCTGTTCGCGGTGGTCGTGCTGCTGGCGGTGTCCGTCCTGCGTGGACACGCCGACTCGGAACGGCCCAGGCGGCTGCTCGTTCGAATTCCCGCGCTGCTCGGCGTGGGTGCGGTGGGGGTGACGGTGGCGGTCGTGCTCGGTTCGTTCGTCGTCGCGCCCATCCGGCAGACCGGCGCCTACTCCATCGGCGGTCAGGGCCTGGCCGCGCTGTCCGACGGCAGCTGCGGCATCGCGGACCACCTGGTCGCCACCCCGGACGTCCCTGGCGGCGCACTGGTCGCGCACGGTCCCGCCGAGGCCCACGGCTTCACCGCCGGAACCGGATACGCGCAGGAGTTCGCTCCTCCCGGTGAAGTTCGCGATCTCTGGGGCAGCCTGGGCGGCGGGCAGATCTCCACCGGCGAGCTCACCACCGGCTGGTACGAGCTGCCCGAACTCGCGCCGAATCAGGAGCTCGCGGTCGCGATCGCCGGACGCAGCGGCGACGGCAACCGGGTGGTGCTGGAGTTCGGCTCCCCCACCGGCATCCTCGGCGAACGCGTCCTGGACGACACCTGGCTCGACGCGGACGAGCAGCCGGCCTACCCCACCGATCACGTGGTGGAGGACCGCCCGCAAGACCATCCCGCATGGCGTGACCTGCCCGTTCCCGCCCAGGAGATCCCGGCCGGAGCGACCGCGGTGCGGATCCGGGCGGTTGACGGCACCACCGATCCGAGCGGCTGGCTCGCGGTCGCCGGGCCGCGCGTGCGGGACGTCGTGCCGCTGCCGGAATACCTGCGCGGCAAGGCACCCATCCTGGTGGACTGGTCGATGACCTGGAACGCGCCGTGCCTGCAGGACATGCCGCGGATGGCTGGCGGACTCGTCGAACCGCCCGCGTACCTGGTCACGCCGCCCAGCGGCATGGGTTTCGGCGGCACCGCCGCCTACACCCGCAGCATCGGCGGATCCTTCGCCGGCGTGTGGGAAGTCGGTAACCGGAATGAGGTGCCGACCCGACTACTCGGTGTCGAGAAAACCTCTGAGTACGCCGAATGGGGCCACCTGATCGAGGTGGATTACCCGATGCCAGGCAACGAATACGACGTGCGGGGCGTTCCTGTTACACGGTGGGGTTGGCGAGGGGAGTGACCATGGCCGACACGATGCGCCAGCAGGTCCGAATTCCGGTGCCGCAGCAGCAATCGCGCAGCAGCAGCGGCGCGGACAGTCCCCCGCTGGTCTCCTACGTGCTGCCGGTGTTCAACGAGGTCGACGGCATCCGCCGCTTCCACGAGGAACTCACCGAGGCCACGGCCACCCGGCCCGAGTTCGACTACGAGTTCATCTACGTCAACGACGGCTCCAGCGACGGCTCGCTGGAAGCCCTGCAGGACATCGCCAAGAACGATCCGCGGGCGCGAGTGGTGGACTTCGCGCGCAACTACGGCCACCAGATCGCCATCACCGCCGGGCTCGACCACTCCGCCGGCGATGCGGTGATCGTGATGGACACCGACCTGCAGGACCCGCCGCGGGTCAGCCTGGAGCTGATCGACGCCTGGCAGGACGGCGCGGAGATCGTGTCCGCACGCCGACGGACCCGCCAGGACACGCCGTTCAAGCGCGCCACCGCCGCCGGGTACTACCGGGTGCTGCGGCGCTGCGCCGAGGTCGAAATCCCAGTGGACACCGGCGACTTCCGGCTGCTCAACCGGCGCGCCGCCGAGGAGCTGCGCGGCTTCCGCGAACGCAGCCGGTTCATCCGCGGCATGGTCGCCTCGATGGGGTTCCAGCAGCACGAAGTGCTGTTCGACCGGGACGAGCGACTCGCGGGCGAGACCAAGTACCCGATGCGCAAGATGCTGCGGCTGGCCGCCGACGGCGTCACCGGGTTCTCCACCGTCCCGCTCAAGATGATCACCCGGATCGGGTTCATCACCTTGGGTTTGGCGTTGCTCGGCATCATCTACGCGGTGACGCTCCGACTGTTCTTCCCTGCGGTGACGGTGTCCGGGTGGACCATGCTGATGGTTGCCATGCTGTTCCTCGGCGGGCTGCAGATGCTCTCGCTCGGGGTGATTGGCAGCTACGTCGGCCGCATCTACAGCGAGGTGCAGCAACGCCCGCTCTACATCGTGCGGGATGTGATCCGGCATGACGCGGACTGAACAGCTGGCGCGGCGCGAGCCGCTGGTCAGCCGGTCGCTGCTGCGCTACGCGATGATCGGCGCCAGCGGCGTGCTGCTGGACTACCTGCTGTTCCTGTTGCTGTACAACGCTTTCGGAGTGCACCCGCAGGTCGCCAACGCGATCAGCACGACCGCCGGGATCACCAACAACTTCGTGCTCAACGCGCTGTTCAACTTCCGCAAGCGGGACCGGATCCTGGTGCGCTTCCTGCGGTTCTACGCCGTCGGCCTGGCCGGAATCGGGCTGACGTTCGTGCTGCTGCAGGTCTTCTCCGGCTGGCTCGGCATCGACCCGAACCTGGTCAAGGCCGCATCCCTGCCGATCGTCCTGATCGTCCAGTACACCATCAACAAGAAGTGGAGCTTCGGATGAGAGTCGGCATCGTCGGTGCTGGTGCGACCGGGTTGACAGCCGCCTACGACGCGGTCAAGGCCGGGCACGACGTGACGGTGCTGGAGGCCTCCGCCGAGCTCGGCGGGCTGGCCGCGTCGATCGAGGTCGGCGGCACCCCGCTGGAGCGCTTCTACCACCACAGCTTCCGCACCGACCGGGCGATGATCGGGCTGATCGAGGAGCTCGGGCTCGGCCACCTGCTGTGGTTCCACCGCCCCACCACCGGGGTTTACGCCGACGGACAGCTGCACGACTTCGGCACCCCGCAGGAAATGCTGCGGTTCCCGGGGTTCTCGCTGCTGGACAAGCTCCGCTTCGGCGCATCAGCAGCGGCGCTGAAGGCGGTGCGCAACGGGCAGCGGTTCAACTCGGTGCGCGCGCTGGAGTGGATGCGCCGCTGGGCCGGTCGACGGGTCACCGAGAGCATCTGGGAACCGCTGCTGGTGGGCAAGTTCGGCATCCACGCCGAGCAGATCTCGATGGCCTGGCTGTGGGCCAGGATCCACTACCGCACCTTCGAACTCGGTTACGTGCACGGCGGATTCGAGCAGGTCTACCGCGCGCTGCTGGACGCGGTGACCGAGCGCGGCGGCAAGGTCGAGTTCGGCAAACCGGTGGCCACCATCCGCCAGCCCGGCGCGACGGTCCTGGTCGGCACCGGCGACGGCAGCAGCTACGAGTTCGACCGGGTGATCGTCACGGTCCCGCAGCCGGTGTTCGCGGAGGCGGCCGGGATCGAGAACGACAGCGTGCTGTGGCGCAACCAGTACCTGGGCGCGACGTGCTTCATCCTGGAGTGCGATCGCAGCGTGATCCCGCACTACTGGCTGAACGTCAACGACACGGCGTTCCCGTTCCTGGCCGTCGTGGAGCACACGAACATGGTCGATCCCAGCGAGTACGGCGGCCGCCACATCGTCTACGTCGGCAACTACGTGCCGCGCAACGACTGGCGCTTCACCACCGACCCGGCCGAACTGCTGGAGCGCTACGTCCCCTGGCTGCGCAAGCTGAACCCGGACTTCGACCACTCCTGGATCCTGAACTGGCACTTCTCCAAAGCACCCTTCGCCCAACCGATCGTGACCCCCCACTACCGCTCCCTGATCCCGGGCCACCGAACGAAGATGCCCGGCGTGACCCTGGCGACGATGTCCCAGATCTACCCCCAAGACCGAGGCCAGTCCTACGCAATCGCCATGGCCCACGAGGTGACCGACCGCCTCGGCCTCAGCAACCGGCGTCAGTAGTGGAGGCGCCCGGGCCACCGGGCGGCCCACCCGCCGTCGACATGAAGCTCGACGCGTCGGAGGCCGGGAAGGACAATCCCCTCGGCCCGTCCTCATCGGGTTCTCCTCCGCTCAGCGCTGCCGGGCCGGCCGGACGACGATCTCGTTCACGTCCACGTCTTCGGGCTGGTCCAGGGCGTAGAGCACGGCGCTGGCGATGGCGTCCGGTTCCATGGCGTGCTTCCGGTAGGTGCGCATCGCCGCGGCTGCTTCCCGGTCGGTGATGGAGTCGGCGAGTTCGGAGCTGACCACCCCTGGCGAGATGGTCGTGACCCGGATCGCGGGGTCGGCTTCCTGGCGCAGGCCTTCGGTGATCGCCCAGGCCGCGTACTTCGTGCCGGAGTACACGGCGCTCGTTGGCACCACCTGGTGAGCTCCGATGCTGGCGATCGTCACGAAGTGCCCGGAGCCCTGCGCGGTGAAGTGCGGCAGGGCGGCGGAGATCCCGTGCAGCAGACCGCGCACGTTCACGTCGATCATCCGGTCCCACTCGTCGACGAGCAGGCTGTCCAGGCGAGAAAGCGGCATGACGCCGGCGTTGTTGACGAGGACGTCGACGCGGCCGAACCGGTCGCGGGCGAGTTCGACGAAGGCGGCCACGTCCGCCCGGTCCGCGACGTCCAGCCGAACCGGGTGGACGCTCCCGCCGGAGCGGCGGGCCTCCGGTGCGGTGCGCTCGGCCAGCGCGTGCAACCGGTTTTGTCGCCGTGCGCCGGCGACGACGTGGTGTCCGCTGCTGAGCAGGCGGGTCGCGACGGCCTCGCCGATCCCGCTGCTGGCTCCGGTGACGAGGACGACCTTGCGGTCCTGGATTTCGTTCGTCGGCATGTCCACGACGATGTCCGGGCACGAGGCCTCGCGGGAGGTCGCCGCTCTCCTGGGAGCACTGCACCCACGATGGCTGCCGTTGCACTCGCCTACGCTGCTGACGTGGGACGATCCGAACTCGGCGAGTACCTCAGCGGGCGGCGGGCGCAGCTCGGCCCGGACGAGGTGAACCTGCCCAGCACCGGCCCCCGCCGGGTTCCCGGTCTGCGGCGCGAGGAAGTCGCCCTGCTGGCCGGGGTGAGCGTCGACTACTACATCCGGCTCGAGCAAGGGCGCGAGCGAACGCCGTCGGCCCAGGTGGTCGACGCCCTGGCCACCGCGCTCCGCCTCGGCGAGGACGGTCGGCAGCACCTGTTCCGCCTGGCCGGGCTGAGTCCTCGCGCCCGCGCCGCCGCAGTGCCCGGCCAGGTCGACCCGAGCCTGCTGGAGCTGATGTCCGCGTGGCCGCACAACCCCGCCATCGTCTACAACCGGGCGTTCGACGTGCTGGCGTCCAACGCGATCGCGGACGCGCTCTTCCACGACTGGACGCACTCGCGGAACCTGATGCACGTCGTGTTCACCGATCCGGCAGCGCGAACATTCTACCGGGACTGGCACGAGATCGCCCGCAACTCCGTCGCGGGTTTCCGCCTCGGCCACGGCAAAGCTCCCGACGACCCGCGGATCCAGCAGGTGCTCGCGGAACTGCTCGACACCAGCTCCGCGTTCGCCGAGCTGTGGAGCGGCCACGACGCCCGCGGCAAAGCGCTCGAGCGCAAGAGCTTCGAGCACCGCGACGTCGGACCGCTGACGCTGACCATGCAGACCTTCGACGTGCGATCCAGCCCCGGCCAGGAACTCGTCGTGCACCACGCCGAACCGGGCTCACCGAGCAGCGACTCCCTGGCGCTGCTCGGCGCTCTCGCCGCCACACGCCGCCGAACCTGAGTCGTGCGTGGGCAGCGACGGCAGGAGGGGACTATCACTGCTCAGGTAACCGATCTCGGCGGACACGACCTGCTGGCAACCAGCCGATCACTTTGGCAGCAGCGGCGCCGGATCGATGGTCAGCTCCGCAGGAACGCTGAGCTGCAGTGTCATCGCGCTTTCCTCGATGGCCAGGTAGTGCCCGTCCTTCAACGCGAACACGGCGATGCTCACTGGTTTGCCGAGATCGACAATCCAGTAATTCGGAATCTCGGCTTTGGCGCATTCAGCGAACTTGGTGACACGGTCGGTGCCGACAGATCCGGGCGAGACGACCTCTACAGCCAGCAGCACGTCCTGCGCAGAGTAGCGCGGTGGGCTTTCCCTGGCTCGCTCCACCGGGACGACGACAAGATCGGGGCCCCGAACGATCGCCGGCCATTCCTTCCGCAGCACCCTTGTGCCCTCATCAACCAACAGTGTCCCTGGGCAGCGGCCTGCGGTAAACACGAAAGCGCCCCCGGTCCAGCTTGGGACCAGGGGCGCTGTTCGGGTTGGTCAGAGGTAGAAGGCGAGGAAGAGGCAGCCGGCCAAGATCAGGCCGAGGACCATCAGGACCTTGTCCTTCAGGACCACTTCTTCCGGCTCGCCCGCGATGCCCTTGTCGATGTCCACCGCGTAGCGCAGGATCGCCACGACCATCGGCACGGTCGAGATCAGGCCCCAGCGGGAGTTCGCGAACTCGTGGATGTCGTAGGCCCACAGGGCGTAGGACATGATCGTGATCGCAGCCGCGATGGCCCACACGAACCGCAGGTAGGACGGCGAGTACGCCTTCAGCGACTTGCGGATCTTCGCGCCGGTCTCCATCGCCAGCTTCACCTCGGCGTAGCGCTTGCCCGCCACCATGAACAGCGAGCCGAACGCGACGATCAGGTAGAACCACTGCGTGATGACCAGACCGGCGGCGGCACCACCGGCGATGGCGCGCAGCAGGAAGCCGGACGCCACGATGCACAGGTCGATCACCGGCTGGTGCTTCAGGCCGAAGCAGTAGCCCAGCTGCACCGCGATGTAGAGCGCCATCACCGCCAGCAGCGACATGCTGGTCAGGCCCGAGATCAGCAGCGCTCCGCCGAGCAGCAGCACGCACACCGCGTAGGCGATCGGCACCGGGATCAGCCCGGCCGCGATCGGGCGGTTGCGCTTGGTCGGGTGCTGGCGGTCCGCCTCGACGTCGATCGCGTCGTTGACGAAGTAGATGCCGGAGGCGGCCATCGAGAACACGATGAACGCCAGCACGGCGTGCCAGAGCACGGTCGGGTCCAGGATCTCGCCCGCCGCGAACGGCACGGCCAGCACCAGGACGTTCTTCACCCACTGCTTGGGGCGCAGCTCCTTGATAAGGCCGGTGATCAGGCCTGCCGTGGTGCCCGCCTTCGCGGTGACCTTCGCGTGGTAGGCGTCCGAGGACTTGTCCTTGATGTCGTCGGACTTCTTCGGCGGCGGTTCCAGCACCTCGTCGCCGAATTCGGCGCCGATGGTGCCCTCGCCGTCGGTCTCCACCTCGACGCGCTCAGCCGTCTTCACCGACGCCGCGGCCTTCTCGGCCTCGCCGGTCTCCTCGGTCAGCACGTCGTCGCGGGCACCGGTGCCGTCGGCCTCGGCCGACGCATCGGTCTTCCCCGCGTCGACCTCGGTCTTCTCGTTGTCAGCCACGGTTCCTCCGCCGTCTCGTGAATCGCCGCACGCCCCACGCCACGGCACCGCCGAGCACAGAACCGGCGACCACATCGCTCGGATAATGAACCCCCAGGACGAGGCGGCTGACCATCATCGGCGGCACGACCACCGGGGTCAGCTTCTTGCCCGTCAACCCGCCGTAGAGCACCGCAGCGGCCGCCGTGGACGTCGCGTGCGAGGACGGGAAGCTCAGCTTGCTCGGCGTACCGACCAGCACCTGAACGCCGGGGTCGGACGGCCGACGCCGCCGCACCACGCGCTTGACGGCGATCGACGCCGCATGCGCGGCGGCGACACCTGCGGCGGCGGTGAGCCACTCACCGCGGCGCTCGCGGTCCACCAGCGCGCCGATGGCGCCGATGGCCAGCCAGCCGCCGGCGTGCTCGCCGAACAACGACATCGCCCGAGCGGTCTTGACCACGGCTGGCTTGGCCAGCGCGCCCTGCACCTTGCGCAGCGCGACGGTTTCGGGGGTGACCGTCGCCGGTGCTTCGTCGGCGGATGCGGCGACGTCCCCTTCGGGGTTGGTCGCCGTCGTCAGCTCTGCCACATCGTCTCCGGGTGGATCGGGGTCACTTCTGGTCGAAGACCTGTTTCCAGGACTCCGCGCTGGTCAGCTCGGGCAACGCTGCCCGGTAGACGGAGCACAGCCGGGACCACTCCTGGCCCAGCCGCTTGTAGTTGGCCATCGCGCGCATGCCCAGCCGGCGGAACTCCTCCGGGTCGCGGCGCCGGAACGCCACCCCGCTGCCGTCGGCGTTGGACACGGTCGCGCTGTCCAGGTTGCCCAGCAGGAACCAGCGGGCGCTGGCCGCGGGCACGTTCAGCTGCGGACGCTCGCCGGCGTCCTTCGCCGGTTCCTTGAGGTTGTGCAGCAGCGCCTTGGACGCGCGCGCTGCGATCACCGCCGGGTTCACCGGCGGCTTGAGCAGACCCTCGGCCATGATCGGGTTCGCCGACGGCGGTGGGAACTCGCGGGCCGACGGCAGCGTCTTGGCGTCGTCGTAGTCCTTGCGCAGCTCCCGGACCTCCGGCAGCGCCGAGCGGAGGCTCTCGAACAGGCCCTCCGGGCCCGCCATGAAGTCCTCCAGCGCCTTCTGCTGCACCGCGACCGTCGAGTACTCCATCGACAGCAGGTGCCGGAGGGTGAGCTTCAGCCCCTGCTTGATGATGTTGTTCTTGACCTCGTCCGGGCTGTGCAGCGCGGCCAGGATCAGGCGGTTGCGGGTGTGGAAGTACGCCGTCCAGTCGGTGGCGTCGTTCTTGTCCGTCCACGGCATGTGCCAGATCGCCGCGCCCGGCAACGTCACCGTCGGGTACCCGCGCTCGCCCGCGCGCAGCGAGTACTCGGAGTCGTCGTGCTTGATGAACAGCGGCAGCGGCAGGCCGGTGCGCTCGATCACCTCGCGCGGGAACAGGCACATCCACCAGCCGTTGTAGGTGGAGTGGATGCGCTGGTGCAGCTTGGTGGTCTTGCGCAGCGGCTTCTTGGCGAAGTCGTGATCGGTGACCGCGCCCGGAGCGGCCCGCCAGACGCCCTGGCCGAGGTCGACGACCTCGCCCATGGTGTGCAGCCGCGAGCGGGCCTGCAGGTTCAGCATCTGGCCGCCGACGATCACCGGGTGCGACGCGGCGCGAGCGAACGCGTTCGCGCGCAGGACGCCGTCCGGCTCCAGGGCGATGTCATCGTCGATGACCATGACCTGCTCGGCGTCCGAGTTGTAGATGCCCTCGTACATGACGCGGCCGAAGCCGCCCGAGCCGCCGATGTTGTCCTGCTCGATCACCTGCAGCTTGTCGCCGATCCGGCGGGCCGCCTCGTCGAAGCCCTCGGTGTCGCGGATCTTCTGCGGGCCCTGGTCGGCCACGACGACGCGCTGCACGACCTCCATGACCTGCGGGTCTTCGCCCAGCGTCTGCAGCGCGAGCACGCAGTCGGCGGGCCGCATCGTGGTGGTGCCGACGACGACCTGCTGCTTGGGCAGCGGCACGTCGGTGGTCCAGGCCGCCTCGTCGATCTCCAGCGACACGTCGTTGGTGAACAGGTCGAACCAGATCCACCCGCCGTCCTCGAACGGCGTCAGCGACACCCGGAACTCCAGGGACGTCCAGTCCTGGCTGTCCACCGGGGTGCCCTGGAGGTGGACGCTGTCGCCGTTGGCCTTCGAGCGGTAGACGTCGAGCCGACCGGCCCCCTTGACCTTCAGCCGCAGCACGACCTCGTCGACCTTGGTCCAACGCTTCCAGTAGCTGGCCGGGAACGCGTTGAAGTAGGAGGCCAGCGAGATCTTGCGGTGCGCGGGCACCAGCAGCCGGCGCCGCGACACGACGGTGGCGGCGCTGTCCAGCGACGCCGGCTCGTCGATGTACAGCGGGCGGACGTCCAGCGGGTCCTCACCGCGCGGGAACACCACGCGTTGCAGCACCTGCTGGGACGACACGTCAGCAGTACCGGAGCGCATCGACGTCACGTCGCTGAGCTTGCTCTCCCCCACAGCGGGAGAACGGTCCTCTCGGGGGGTCCGGTCGGTCACGTCAGTCCTCCAGCGAGCCGTCCAGCGAACGGCCCTCGGTGAAGTATGGAGCGATCTTGTTGTCGAACACGCTCAGCGCCGAGCCGATCGCCATGTGCATGTCCAGGTACTTGTAGGTGCCCAATCGCCCGCCGAAGATGACCTTGCGGTCCTTGGCCTCCTTCTTGGCCAGCTCGCGGTAGGCCTCCAGCTTGCGCCGGTCCTCCGGGGTGTTGATCGGGTAGTACGGCTCGTCCCCGCTCTCCGCGGACCGGGAGTACTCGCGGACGATGACCGACTTGTCCTTCGGGTAGTCCCGCTCCGGGTGGAAGTGCCGGAACTCGTGGATCCGGGTGTACGGGATCTCCTCGTCGGCGTAGTTCATCACCGACGTGCCCTGGAAGTCACCGGTCTGCACGACCTCGGTCTCGAAGTCCAGGGTGCGCCAGCCCAGCTCGCCCTCGACGTAGTCGAAGTAGCGGTCCAGCGCGCCGGTGAAGACCACCGGGACGTCGGTGGGCAGCTCGCCGCGCACCTCGAAGAAGTCGGTGCTCAGCCGGACGTCGATGTTGTCGTGCTCGGCCATCTTCTCCAGCCACGCGGTGTAGCCGTCGACCGGCAGACCTTCGTAGCTGTCGTTGAAGTACCGGTTGTTGAAGTTGTAGCGGACCGGCAGACGGCTGATGATCGCCGCGGGCAGTTCCTTGGGGTCGGTCTGCCACTGCTTGGCCGTGTAGCCGCGCACGAACGCCTCGTACAGCGGGCGTCCGATCAGCGAGATGGCCTTCTCCTCGAGGTTCTGCGCGTCCGCAGTCTCGATCTCGGACGCCTGCTCGGTGACCAGCGCTTTGGCCTCGTCCGGGGTGAACGCGCGACCGAAGAACTGGCCCAGCAGGCCCAAGTTCATCGGGAACGAGTAAATCTGGCCCTTGTGCGTGGTGAACACGCGGTGTTGGTAATCCGTGAACTCGGTGAACTGGTTCACGTAGTCCCACACGCGCTTGTTCGAGGTGTGGAAGAGGTGCGCGCCGTAGCGGTGCACCTCGATGCCTGTTTCGGGCTCCGCCTCCGAGTAGGCGTTGCCCCCGATGTGGTCACGACGGTCCAGCACCAGCACCCGCTTGTCCAGCTGGGTGGCGGCGCGCTCTGCGATCGTGAGGCCGAAGAATCCGGAACCAACAACGATCAGGTCATAGCCTGCGAAGCTCACAGCAGTCGAGGGTAGCGGGGGCGAACCACCGGCCCTAAACCGCGTTGACATTATCCGCTACACATCGCTACGCGCAGTGCCGATATCACCGCAAATGGCAGTTTCTGCGCATTCGCACAGCCTGCGAATACTCACACCGGGTGAACCCCGCGATACGGTTCGCATCTATTCGCCATTGTTATTACCCGTCAGGCGACCCGCCCGGCGTGTCGTGACCCGAGTAGGATCGTCGCCTGCGTCGACGCGCCCCCGCTCCCCTGAAGCTCGCGAGTGCGGGCGCCGGATTCTGGGGTGGTGAACATCGAGGTGGCACGTGCTCGTGACGGGCGACACCTGCTGGTCGCAGCGATCGCGATCGAGATCCTGGCGATCTGGTTCGTGCACTGGATCCACACGCGCGGCTACATCGACACCGAGATCTACCAGCTCGGTGCTCGTGCCTGGCTGCGCGGTTACGACGTCTACGGCGACCTGACGCCGGAGACACCGGAGTCGACGACGCTGCCGTTCATCTACCCGCCGTTCGCGGCGCTGCTGTTCGTGCCGCTGGCCTGGCTGTCGACCGAGACTGCGGTCGTCGTGGTGTCCGTGCTCTCACACCTGGCGATCCTGGTCACCGCCTACTCGCTGGCCCGCTCGTCGAGCTACCTCGCGCCCCGGGCCGGGCAGGTGGCGGTGGCCACAGCGGTGCTGATGCCGTGGTTCACGTTGATCGAGCCGACGCGGGAGACGCTGAACTACGGGCAGATCAACCTGGTGCTGATGGGGCTGGTGGCGGCCGACTGCCTGCTGCCGCGCACCCGCTGGCCGCGCGGGCTGCTGGTGGGCATCGCGGCGGCGATCAAGCTGACGCCGCTGGGCTTCCTGCTGCTGTTCCTGCTGCGCCGGGACTACCGGGCGATGGCCGTGACCGGGGTGACCTTCGCCGCGACAGTGCTGATCGGGCTGATCGCCGCGCCGAAGGACTCGGCGGACTGGTGGCTGGACTCGATGTTCTCCACCGGCGACTCCCTCGGCACCGTCTACGCGGGCAACCTGACGCTGCGCAGCCTGCTGGCCAAGCAGTCGCTGACCGGGTTCGAGCTGAACTCGCTGTGGGTGCTCGGCTCGCTGCTGCTGCTCGCGTTGGCGGTGCTCGGCATGCGGTACGCGCTGCGGACGTCCAACGTGGCGCTGGCGGTGTGCCTGAACGCGGTGTGGGTGTTGCTGGTGTCGCCGATCTCCTGGTC
The DNA here is from genome assembly GCF_053593195.1 of Saccharopolyspora sp. NPDC002376. Lineage (NCBI taxonomy): Bacteria > Bacillati > Actinomycetota > Actinomycetes > Pseudonocardiales > Pseudonocardiaceae > Saccharopolyspora > Saccharopolyspora sp. NPDC002376. The sequence continues at coordinate 556 of NZ_JBSFBZ010000071.1, read as the reverse complement.
GCACCACTGGGTGTGGGCCGGGCCGACCCTGGCGCTGCTGTTCGCCATGTCGTTGCGGCACCGCTGGTACGGAGTGACGTTCACGGTGGTGCTGTGCGCGCTGACGGTGCTGTCCGGTCCGCAGTGGTACCTGCCGAACACCGGCGACAAAGAGCTGGACTGGACGTTCTCGCAGCAGGTCGTGGGCAACGCCTACACGTTGATCGGCATCGGGTTCCTGGTCGCCGCGGCCGTGGCGTACGTCCGGTTCCGGCCGGGCGCCGTCCGCACGCCGGAACCCGTCGATGCGGCTCCGGCTCCCGCGCCGCAGCACGTCCGCTGACACGCGCCGGTGTGTCGTCGCCCGACACACCGCGGTTCCGCGACTTCAAAGGAAATCGGACGTCTGATTTCCATTGAGCCTTTTCATCGTGTCCGGCTGGTGACCGCGAAGCACGACCGACACCGCGCGTCGAGGGTCTCATGCGCCGCAGGCGCATAGCCCACCCCCGCAACCGGCACCGCCGCGGGTTCTCAGACGTCGCCTGGCGAGGACAGCCCGTTCGCCGTGTATTGG